>JANONN010000410.1:0-2518 GCA_031420835.1 Ignavibacteriales bacterium
AAATTCCACGGGGTGATGATCGCCGCCACACCGATCGGAGTCCGGATCGCCATGTTGAACTTGTTCGGAAGCTCTGAAGGAACTGTATGTCCGAAAAGCCGGCGTCCTTCCGTGGCGGCATAGTAAGCGGTGTCAATGCCCTCTTGCACATCGCCACGGGTTTCGAGCAACACTTTCCCCATCTCTCGCGTCATGAGTCGCGCCAGTTCCTCTTTGCGTGCGGTCATGATGTCGCCCACTTTCCGCAAGATGTCCCCCCGCTTCGGTGCAGGAACGAGTCGCCATTGTTCAAACGCTGCACGCGCCGCGCGCACAGCCTCGTCCACATCTTCTTTGCTTGATTTTGGAAATATCCCGATCACCTCATCCCAATTTGCAGGATTGCGGTTCTCGAAAGTCTTGCCGGACTTTGCATCAACCCATTTGCCATTGATGAAGTTTTGAAATTTCATGTTTGTTTCCTTAATACTCATTTGTTACGCACGACTTAAGAAGTTCTCCAGCACAAATATTTTTCGTAGACGAAACGGCAGCGGACTTTCAACAAAAGCGATGGCCTTGAGGTTCTCCATTCCTGAAACAAACCAGGGAATTCGCACGGCTGGTATTGCTGCAAGCCAAGAAGGCGTCGCCAAACCCAATTCCCTACAAAGATACTCAGCTGTTGCAGCAAGGAGCGCATCAAAGCGCTCGTGAGAACGCTCGAATGGTATTTTGATCGCTTTGATATCTTTGTTAAAACGAAAATCATCCACAAAATCCATAAGGTGAATGACCCAGTTTCGAGGATCGGCAATCATTTTTTCCTTCGTCTCACGAATCGTAATCATGATTGAAGCAACTCTTCAATAAAAAACTTTGTGGCTGGTCGTATCTGATTCTTGGGATAATACTTCTCGACAATCGAAAAGACCTCCTCGGGTGATTTGATCTGAAGCTCTTGAAGCAAGATTCTCACGTCTTCTTTGTCTGTCGCATCAACGCGCGCTGCAAGCACTTTCATAGCCAGAAGATAATCAGGCTCGGGAACGTAGACTTTGAGATTCGGCAGATCGAGATAAACACGCTGCGCATGATCCGTGATGAACCCTTTGACTCCATCGTTAAGCCAATCCTCTCGAAGTCCCTCCTGAGCCGCAATTCGGCGCGCTGCTTCACGAATCTCCTTGCCGGGCTGAAAGACTGCATCGATATCCTTTGTGCTGGGACGCGCTTGATATAACAAGCACATCACGGCTCCACCGTACAAACATATCTCTCCTTTCGCCGCTAATCGTCCAAGTTCTTCATTCAGCATACTGAGATATTTCTCAATTTCCTCAGAATCCATTTCCTATCGTATTCCTACTCTCTCAAATACGTGATCGGCATGTTTCACACTCTTTGCCGGATCGAAAGCTTCGTCAAGCTCACCATGGGAAAGGATGTGCGGCGCGGAAGGCCTCCTCCACATCTTCTTTGCTCGATTTCGGAAAAGTCCCGATCAGCTCATCCCAATTTGCGGGATTGCCCGAACGGCTTTGTCGGGCTGGCGGTTCTCGAACGTCTTGCCGGACTTTGCATCAACCCATTTGCCATTGATGAAGTTTTGAAATTTCTGTGGCATGTTCTTTCTCCACGTCTACTGCTCTTTGTTCGTTGTTGGTTGTTACTCTGTTGATGAAGGATTCTTAGAGACCCACTCGTTCGAAAATGTAATCCACATGCTTGATGGCTTTGGTTTCATTGAAGAGATCGTTCACTTCGTCGTTCGTGATATGTGTGTTCACCTCAAGATCTTTCGAAACCAACTCCCGAAAGTCCGCCCCGTTCTGCCATACCTTCATCGCAAGTTCTTGGACGACTCGGTAAGCATCTTCGCGCCGCATACCTTTGTTCGTGAGCGCCAAGAGAAGCGACTGCGAGTGTATCAATCCGTGTGTGACGTTCAGATTGTTCTTCATTCGTTCGGGATAGACCAGCAGATTCTCGATGATGTTCGTGAACTGTGCAAGCATGTAATCCAACAGTACGCAGCTATCTGGAATGACGATTCGCTCAACAGAAGAATGCGTGATGTCACGTTCATGCCAGAGAGCGACATTCTCCATTGCTGCCAGGGCGTTTCCGCGCAACACCCTTGCCAATCCTGCAACACGCTCGCAAGTAATGGGGTTGCGTTTATGTGGCATCGCCGATGAGCCTTTCTGTCCCTTCGAAAAATGTTCTTCAGCTTCGAGCACTTCCGTTTTTTGGAGATGCCGAATCTCTGTGGCAAATTTCTCAAGCGAACTGCCGCACACGGCGAGCATGTTCATAAACTCTGCGTGTCGGTCACGCTGCAAGACCTGTGTTGAAACTGGAGCGGGTTCAAGTCCGAGCTTCCCGCAGACGTATCGCTCAACGAACGGATCGATGTGAGCATATGTTCCAACCGCACCGGAAAGTTGGCCTACACTGATCGTTTCTTTTGCGCGTGTGAGACGTTGAATATTTCGCACCGTCTCCGCATACCAGAGTGCAAGCTTCAAGCCAAAAG
>JANONN010000411.1:0-6883 GCA_031420835.1 Ignavibacteriales bacterium
GGTTATTGGTCGGCGCGCGGAGGTTGTCCCGCCCTTACAGGGCGGGGGAAAATTATTTTGGGACATTCCTCCCCAGGGCTTCACCCTGGGCTGTCACATTGCGCCCTTGCAGGGCTTCCGGTTGGCGGGCTTTCAGCCCGATCCAATCGCCGGGCGGACGACCCGCACGTTGCCACCAATTCCCGTCCTGAAAGGGCGCGCTATGACAGCCCGGCCTAAAGGGCCGGGAATTCCGCCCCCACAATTCTCCGGCCCGTTCGGGCTGAAAGTCCGTCATGTGATAGCCCGGCCTGAAGGGCCGGGAACGTCAGCCCCACGATTGTTCAAGCCCTGTAAGGGCGACACACGGGATGCCGGGAGCGCGGGAGTGCTGGGCAACCTCAAGGCGCTGCTATGAAGAAGGGGTGGCAGACAAAGAAGCTGGGCGACGTCTGCGCTTTCGACAAAGCGCAGGGCATCCATCGCGGTCTGCCTTACGTCGGGCTTGAACACATCGAGTCTCACACCGCTCGGTTCATTGGCTCACGCGAGCCTCAGCCTGTCAAGAGCTCGACATTTAGGTTTTCTGAAGAGCACGTCCTCTACGGGCGGCTTAGACCATATCTGAACAAGGCACTCGCGCCGGATTTCGATGGGCATTGCTCAACGGAAATCTTTCCGCTTAAGCCGAACCGCGAACTCTCGAGGGAGTATCTGCTCTATTGGCTAATGGCTGATGAGACTTGTGACCGAATCAACGCGACTTGTACTGGCGCGCGAATGCCACGCGCCCAGATGAACGAGGTGATGGGGTTCGACTTCCCGCTCCCACCGCTGGCCGAACAACGGCGGATCGTCGGGCTGTTAGATAAAGCGTTTGCGGGCATCGCCACGGCCAAAGCCAACGCCGAAAAGAACCTCAAGAACGCCCGTGCCATCTTTGAAAGTTACCTGAATGAGGTGTTTACGAAGAAGGGGGAGGGGTGGGTGGAGACGAGATTGGAAGAAGTGTGCGGACTTCAAAACGGTTTTGCGTTCAAGAGCAGCACGTTCAAGACATCCGGCGTTCCCATCTTGCGAATCTCTAACATTCAAAATGGCCGCATTGATGCTGACAACCGGCTCGTGTTCTTCGACCCGAAGGACTATCGCGAGAACCTCGACCGGTATCGCATCATCGAAGATGACTTGCTGATTGCGATGTCGGGCGCAACGACGGGGAAACTTGGATTCAACACCGTGAATACTGTATTCTATTTGAACCAGCGCGTAGGAAAGTTTGAGCCGAGCGCAAAGCTATTCAAGCGTTTCCTCTATCACTTTCTGTCCACGAAAATTGAGGAGAATCTCCGCATTTCAGCAGGCACAGCCCAGCCCAACTTAAGCACGGAGCAAATCAAGGGATTCATTCTGCCGTTGCCGAGCATTGATGAGCAGGAGCGCATCGTTGAAGCATTGGAAACCTTGTCAGAAGAATCTCAACGCCTCGCCGCCATCTACCAACAGAAGCTCGCCGCGCTGGAGGCGTTGAAGAAGTCGCTTCTGCACCAAGCGTTTGGCGGAGAATTATGAAGTTTGCATCCATCTCTTGACTTAATGTATACAAACACCTATATTTTGTTTCCATCTTGGAAAAGATAGATACAAACCATGAAACGCGTAGAACTGGGTAAAAACATAGACCAAAAAGAAGGATTTAAGGCCTTTATTCCTCATCCCTTCCCTCCAAAAGAGGGGTTTGATTGGGATTCACACCTCCTAAAAAAGACAGACCAGGCCTCCCGTTTGCTTGGTAAGCTGGATGGCATTACGAAGCTATTACCCGACGCCGATTTTTTCCTTTTGATGTATCTCCGAAAAGACGCCGCATCCTCAAGCCAGATTGAGGGGACACAAGCCACGATGATCGATGCGATCGAAGCCGAGGCAAAAGTAAACACCAATGTCCCCAAGGATGTGGATGATATTCTGCACTACATCAAGGCGCTGAATTACGGGATGAAGCGGATGGTTGACGATGAGTTTCCGGTTTCTCTGCGCCTTGTACGTGAGTTGCATGCCAAGCTGATGGATCAGGCGCGTGCCAGCCAATTTTCTGATCCCGGAGAATTTCGCAAAAGTCAAAACTGGATTGGTGGTACCCGCCCGGATAACGCCCGTTTTGTTCCTCCACCCGTTGAGGAGATGAACAGGACATTGAACGACCTCGAGCGCTTCATGCATGCAGACGATTCGACGCTGACGCTCATCAAGGCAGCGCTGATCCATGCCCAATTCGAAACCATTCACCCTTTTCTTGACGGCAATGGGAGGACCGGCAGAATGTTGATCACTTTCTATTTATGGAAAGAGGGCTTTCTTGAAAAGCCGGTTCTGTTTTTATCATCCTTTTTTAAAAAACATCAGGAGTTGTATTATGAAAAACTGCTCGGTTATCAGAAACACGGCATGGTGGATGACTGGGTCGGATTTTTTCTTGAGGGAGTCATTGAAGTCGCCAATGAAGCCATAGAAATTGTGGGTAAGATTACGGCGTTGCGTGAAAAAGATATGGCAAGAGTGCAGAAGCTCGGGAAACGGGCCGCGGAGAGTGCGGCACTCATGTTGCCCAGACTCTATGGGCAGCCGGTTGTCAATGTTGCGCTCGTTCAAAAGTGGACCGGATTTACACGTGCCGGCGCACAAACGGTCATCAATCGTTTTATTGAGATGGGTATTCTTTCCCCGAAAGATAAGGATAAGAAATACGGCCAATCTTATATTTACAAAAAGTACACCGACATTTTTGCCGATAGCAAATAACAACCCCATGAACGAAGCCGAAACCAGAGCCGAACACATTGACCCCGCGCTGAAAGCAGCGGGCTGGGGCGTTGTCGAAGGGAGCCGGATTCGCCGCGAGTATCCAATCACGCTGGGCCGCCTCGAAGGATACGGCAAACGCGGCAAGCCGCTCACGGCGGATTACGTGCTGGAGTATCGCAACACCAAGCTCGCGGTTGTCGAAGCCAAGGCATGGGATGAGGCGTTGACAGAAGGCGTAGCCCAGTCGAAGAACTACGCAGAGAAGATGGCCATCCGCTACACCTACGCTACGAATGGACAGGGCATCTACGGCATCGACATGCAGACCGGCAAAGAAGGCAACGTTGATCGCTACCCAACGCCAGTAGAACTCTGGAACTTGACCTTCTCCGAACAGAATGTCTGGCGCGACCGCTTTGCGGCGGTGCCGTTTGAAGATGTCGGCGGGACAAAGGAGATCCGCTATTTTCAAGACATTGCTATTGACCGCGTGCTTGAAGCCATCAGCGCAAACACGCCGCGCATCCTGATCACACTTGCAACTGGCACGGGCAAGACCTTCATTGCGTTTCAGATTGCATGGAAACTCTTCCATAGCCGCTGGAACCTGAGCCGCCAACCGTCCCGCCGTCCGCGTATCCTCTTTCTTGCGGATCGTAACATTCTCGCGGATCAGGCCTACAACGCGTTCTCCGCTTTTCCCGAAGACGCGCTGGTGCGGATTTCGCCGGATGAGATTCGTCGAAGGGAGCGAGTGCCGACCAACGGAAGTATCTTCTTCACGATCTTCCAAACCTTCATGAGCGGCCCGCCGAAGGACGGCAAGCCATCACCCTATTTCGGTGAGTATCCGCCGGACTTCTTCGATTTCATCGTCATTGACGAGTGCCATCGTGGCGGAGCGAACGATGAGAGCAACTGGCGCGGCATCATGGATTATTTTACGCCGGCTGTGCAACTTGGCCTCACCGCCACGCCCAAGCGCAAGGACAACGTGGACACTTACAAGTATTTTGGCGAACCCGTGTATATTTATTCGCTCAAGGAGGGTATCAACGACGGTTTCCTCACGCCATTCAAGGTGAAGCAGATCTCCACGACGCTCGACGAGTATGTTTATGCGCCCGACGACAAGCTGATCGAAGGCGAGATTGAAACCGGGAGGCGTTACACTGAAACCGACTTCAACAAGATCATCGAGATCAAGGAACGCGAAGCGCATCGGGTGAAGTTGTTCATGGAGCAGATCAATCAGAATGAGAAGACTTTGGTCTTCTGCGCCACGCAGGATCATGCGCTGGCCGTGCGCGATCTCATCAACCAGATGAAGACGGGCACTGACGCGAACTACTGTCAGCGGGTTACCGCCAATGACGGTGAGCTTGGCGAGCAGCATTTGCGCGACTTTCAGGACAACGAGAAGACCATTCCGACGATCTTGACCACATCGCAAAAGCTCTCCACTGGTGTGGACGCGCGCAACATCCGCAACATCGTCCTCATGCGCCCGATCAATTCCATTATCGAGTTCAAACAGATCATCGGACGCGGCACGCGGCTCTTCGACGGGAAGGACTATTTCACGATCTACGATTTCGTGAAGGCGCACCATCACTTCAACGATCCGGAATGGGACGGCGACCCAATTGAACCGGAGCTGAAGGCAACACCGGGGAACGTTGACGAGGAACAGGCTAAGAAAGTGAGAGAGTCGCAGCAGGAGTACCCCGCAAGGCAGAAGATCAAAGTCAAACTCGCCGACGGCAAGGTGCGCACCATCCAGCACATGATGTGCACGACCTTCTGGCATCCTGACGGCACGCCGATGTCGGCGAAGCAGTTTATGGAAATGCTCTTTGGAAAGTTGCCAGAGTTCTTCAAGAACGAAGCCGAACTCCGGGCCCTCTGGAGTGCCCCCGATACGCGAAAGAAGCTCTTGCACGGTCTCGCAGAGAAGGGATTTGGCGGTGAGCAATTAGCCGAGATGCAGAAGATTATCGACGCGGAGAAGAGCGATCTATTCGACGTGCTGGCCCACGTTGCCTACGCCTTGACGCCAGTGACCCGCGAAGAACGCGCTGGAAAGGCCAAGGTCGATATCAGCACACACTTCAACAGCAAGCAGCAGGTCTTTCTCGACTTCGTGCTGTCACACTATGTCAGGGTTGGAGTGGAAGAACTCGACCAGGACAAGCTGACACCCTTGTTGCGGCTGAAGTACCACGACTCCATTGCCGATGCCGTGGCCGACCTGGGCAAGCCGGAAGAGATTGGAAAGGTGTTTGTAGGATTCCAGAAGTATCTGTATCAACACCAAGAGGCAGCATGAACCATCAAGAAGATGAGGCGGGCTACGGCCCTTCGACTCGCTTCGCTCGCTCAGGGCTGTTCGACTCGAAGGCTTAGCCGGCTGTGAGCGAGTTCCATCCCTCAATAAACAGAAAAAGCCCCGGAATGAATCTCCGAGGCCTCGCATGATCAAGCAAATCAGCGTTTTCTCCTCATAGCAAGCTTCCTCAGAGTCTCAACGTCTCCCCGAATCAGAGCTTCTTTCTTCGCACGCGTCCAGTCTTTCACTTGTGCCTCGCGGGTACGGGCTTCTTCTATTTTGGGGAGCTCTTCGGAATATACGAGTGCAACTGGAGGGTCGAGAGAAGTGGTGCGACTCCCTTTTCCGCTGAAGTGCTCTTTGGTTCGTTTTGGTAAGTTTGTAGTTGAACCTGTATAGAGGCCACCCGAGATTAATCTGAGGATGTAGAACCATGCAGGCATTGGTTTCTCTTTTGTCTTGTTGCCCTTCGACTCGCTTCGCTCGCTCAGGGCTGTTCGACTCGAAGGCTTAGCCGGCTGTGAGCGAGTTCCGTCCCTCAATAACGACAAGTCCCATCTCTCTTGAAAGGGGGACGGGACGAGTCGAACAGCTCCGCGGGTAGGATTCGAACCTACAACCCTCCGGTTAACAGCCGGATGCTCCACCATTGAGCTACCGCGGAATAAGAAAAGAAATCTCGGCAAGTGACTGCCGAGATTTCGTAATCAATATATTTCTATTTACTTCGAAAGTCAATATTACGTCCCAGCGGAGTAGTCGGACATGTACTTGATCTGCTCTTTCGTGAGCGAATCAATCTTGAGGCCCATTGTCTGAAGCTTCACGCGCGCGATCTCTTGATCTTGCTCAGCAGAAATGTCGTGCACTTTGTTCTCCAAGCGCTGACCCTTCTTCCACAACTCCGCCAACCGAAGTTGCGACATGAACTGATTGGCGAACGACATGTCCATCACTTCCGATGGGTGACCTTCAGCGGCGGCGAGGTTGACAAGTCGGCCTTGGGCGAGCAAGTAAATGCGTCGGCCATCCCGCATCGTGTGTTCTTCATTCTCGGAACGAACTTCCCGAACACTCTTCGAAAGCTTCTGCAAATGTGGAATGTTAATTTCGCAATCGTAATGACCGGTGTTACAAATGATGGCGCCATCCTTCATGACCTTGAAATGACGGTCAACGATAATGTCCTTCACTCCGGTTGCGGTGATGAAGATGTCGCCGATCTTTGCAGCCTCATCCATCGGCATAACGCGGAATCCTTCCAACATTGCTTTCAGTGCGGCGGTCGGTTTTACTTCTGTGACGATCACATTGGCGCCCAATCCTTTCGCTCGCGATGCCACACCTTTTCCACAGTGACCGAACCCCGCAACGACGATGTTCTTGCCAGCCAAGAGAACGCTTGTTGACCGCAAGATTCCGTCCAACGTTGATTGACCTGTGCCGTAGACGTTGTCGAAATCCCACTTTGTTTCGGCGTCATTGACGGCAATGACGGGATACTTGAGAGCGCCGTCGCCAGCCATGGCGCGCAAGCGTTGGACTCCCGTGGTTGTTTCTTCTGTGCCACCAATGACAGAGTTGCTCGCCATCTCCTGATACTTGTTGTGGATCGTGAAGATCAGATCGGCGCCGTCGTCGAGTGTCAGATTGGGTTGCATTTTGAGCGTCTCTTCGATGCACCAGTAGAATTCCTTCACGTTCATTCCGTGCCAGGCGAAGATCGAGACCCCGTCAGCTGCGAGCGCCGCCGCAATATCATCCTGAGTG
>JANONN010000412.1:0-2369 GCA_031420835.1 Ignavibacteriales bacterium
TGTCCGCTGGAGCAATCTCTTTTGTTTGACCGATCATCGCAAGTCCGGTCTGCTGGAGAACCTTCCTAAAATCATGAACCGTGAGATTGGTGATGAAACCGGGAATAGACTCAAGCTTGTCGAGCGTTCCGCCTGTGTGACCTAAGCCGCGACCGGAGATCATCGGTACGGGAACACCGCACGCGGCAACCATCGGAGCGAGAATGATAGAGACCTTGTCTCCAACACCGCCGGTCGAATGCTTGTCCACCTTTACACCGGGGATATCGGAAAGATCAACGACGTCGCCGGAGTGGAGCATCAGTCGTGTGAACGTCATCGTTTCTTTTTCGCTCATACCGTTGAAGTAACACGCCATGAGGAATGCGGACATTTGGTAGTCGGGCACGATCCCTTCAACGTAGCCGGAAATTAGGAAATGGAACTCAGCCTCGTTCAGCGAGCTGCCGTTTCGTTTTTTTCGTATGAGTTCAACGACGTTCATGTTTCAACTTTCACAGTAAATTCTTGTCCGCATGTGTTACACTTGTATTCAACCGTCACCCAGTTGTTGCGCTCATAGTAACTCAATTCAGCCAGCTCTCCGCCGCACGATTGGACCATGCAGCGCTTCAAGTCGAGACGATAGAAACGGTCGGATGGGTAGTTATCGAATTCGTTTTCAGGCATTGATCATCTAAATCCAACCTTTCGCTCCCGCATCTTCTTCTCAGCAAGAAGTATCCCACAAATAGTCTTGCTATCCACGATCTCACCAATGGCGATCATCTTCACCGCCTGATTGAAAGGAATCTTCTCAACGGTCAAATGCAATTCACCTTCTTCAAGCTGCTGCCCGCGTGTGGAGAGTTTCACATCGGTTGCGAGAAAGATATGAAGTTCTTCCGTGCAAAAGCCAGGAGTCGTGTAAATGGCAGTGAGCTTCTGCCATGTGTGGGCGACATAACCGGTCTCTTCCTCAAGTTCCCGAGCCGCGCATTGCCGTGGGTCTTCATCCGCATTGAGTTTCCCGGCCGGGAGTTCGTACAATAACTTCCTTACGGGATAACGATATTGGCGAACGAGCAAGAGGCTGCCGTCCTCCAACAACGGCACAACCACGGCGCCTCCGGGATGCTCTGCCACTTCTCGGACGGACAAATTGCCGGATGGATACTCAACCTGATCAACCACAAGATCGAAGACCTTACCGGAGTACAGCTTTTCGCTCTTAAGAACTTTGAGATTTGCCATGCGTGGGATTCTGAAGATGAACAACACGTTGCGGGAATGAAATCTCCACACCCTCTTTGCGAAATGCGTTGTAGATTTGCTCGCGCAGTTTTGCTTCGATCATGAACTTGTTCCGATAATCTCCCGTTCGTGCCACAAGCCGAAGGTTAACGGAAGAATCTGCCAGCGCAATCACGAGCGTTTCCGGTACCGGATCGCGGAGGATATCCGGATGTTGTTTTGCAAGCTCGGTCATAATATACTTCACTTTGTCAAGATCAGTTCCGTACGCAACACCAACTTCGACAATGAGACGCACGATCTGCTCAGGGTAGGAGAAGTTCGTGATGCGGCTCTTGACGAGCTCTGCATTTGGGACGATGACAAGATTGTTGTCGAAATCAAGAATCTTCGTGCTGCGGATACCAATCTCATGCACATCTCCCATCTCGCCGCTGGGGAGTTGAATGCGGTCCCCAACACGAAATGGACGGTCGAGCATGATCACAAATCCGCCGATCATATTGGAAAGCGTGTCCTGTGCCGCAAGTGCAATCGCCAGCGAGCCGACGCCGAGCGAGACAACGAGACTGCTTACATCCTGACCGAAATGGTCGAGAATAATGATGATAGCAATGAGCGCAAGAATGATATTGATGACTCGATTGACGAGTGGCAGGAGCGCTTCGTTGACTCTGGTGGATGTCTTGCGGGCATGTGTCTCAATCGCGTGCTTGACGATCGTATCGGTGATTCGAATCAGCATCGCCGTCAGGACGATCACAGCGCAGACGAAGATAATTCCCTCGGCATACCCCAGAAATTGACGAGCGGTGACCTCCTCCTTCGTCACGGCTTTGGTGATTTCTGTGGTTGCAAGATACGCACCCGTCACAATGGCGATCCATTTGATGTTGTCAAGAACTATCTGGAGAATCATATCGTCAATGTCGCTTCGAGTCCGGGAGATCAATGTTTTCCCTGCCGTGCGCAACAACTTCTTGATGATCCACCCGATGATGATCGTTCCAAGAAAGAGGATCGCTGCCACCACCACGTGGTAAAGAAGCTCACTGCCCAAATAGTTGTGAAGTATCTGTTTCATGGTAACTACTCAGCGTACTATCTGATTGAACGTTTTTGATAGAACACACACG
>JANONN010000413.1:0-2667 GCA_031420835.1 Ignavibacteriales bacterium
AACGCCTTTTCGAATTCCACTCTTGCCGAATCTTTCTTTCCGGCCTTTCGATGCACAAGTCCGCGTTGATAGTATGCGTTTGGCGGAGTCGAAGAATTCTTTGGGAGTGTGAATGCCAGAATCTTGCCGAATTCCTCAAGCGCTCGTTGAGACTCCCCCTTCTCTGCGAACGATTGCCCAAGGAGAAGATGAACACGCGCACGCTGTTCATTCGACATTGAAGCGTTGTTGAGGAGCTTGGAGGATGTTTCAATCACATTGTCGTACTCTCCCGCGTAGTAGAAATTGCTCACCCTCCGCACAGCGATCTCTTCTCCGCTCAGTGGAGTCTGTGCACGCTCTTTCGCATCCCAACGATGTGACGATAATTGATAGTAAGGGATTCCCTTTTCTCGATCCCCCATCATTTCATAACAAATGCCGATCCAATAGCGTGCAGATGATTGCGCAGCGGTATCGGCATTCGGCAGGTTTATGAATGTCGCATACGATTTGATTGCCTCAGAAAAATTATTCTGAAATCTATAGACATCTCCTATCTGATATTGTGCAGAGTTCATGAAGCGTTCAGCCTTCGGATTATGAATCGCCAGGACTTTGTTGTAGCTCGCAAGCGCCTCTTCTGCTTTCCTCAAACTGAAGAGGAGAATATTCCCATGGAAGTAAACATACATGGGATTATGGGGATACGATGTTGTGAGTTGATCGAAATAGTGAAAGCTCTTTTCGTATTCTTCTTCTTGTTGCAGGAATTGCGCAAGCCAAAGACGCGCTTCGTTGTTGGCGTAGATTCCCTTTGTAGCAGCTCTTTCAAGCTGTTCAAGACCTTTGACTCGATCTCCTCCAAAACCGATCAATGTCACGATCCATCGGAAGCTTGCGGGAATTTGGGAGACCATATAGTTGAACAACCCTAATCCCATCTCGGCATCATGATTTTTCGGATCCACTTCGATTGCATCTTCCAAGTAGCCATACCCTTTCCGTCCATCCCACACAGCTCTCATCATTTGTCCCTGGGAGGCGCGAAGGATTCCACGATATCCATAGATGCCCCCCAAATAGAACATCGCCGTAGAATTCTTTTTATCCTTCTTGAGCATTTCTTCTGATACATCAATGACTTTATCCGAAAGCTCGATGAAGCGATCGAATTCTTTCCGCTGTCGAAGAAAATTATGGCGATAATTGTAGATCATTGCCTTGAAAAAATAGCCTCGCGGATCTTTTGGCGCCATCTGGATCACGGAATCAAACTTCTGCTCTGCAAGAGTAAACGAAAAATTATAGAGCGCATCTATGCCATCAAGCGTTTTCGTGTGGACAAGGTTCCAATCTATCGTAGGTGGTAATTGGAGAGCTTGAACGTTTGCGGGAAGGCATAGACAAACGAGTAACAGGATGGAGGAGAATAGCAGAAGTGTCAGAACGAGTCGGGTGATCATGAGTCTCCTTTGGATTTGTCACGGACGAGTGTAGCTGAGGCTTAGAATCTCTCGATTACAATACGCCAAATATACGAATTTTGGCCGGATATTCCTGTAACTCAATGGGATTTAATATCTTAGTAAGAGATCTTAGTGAGAGATCACTATTTGTATTGACAAACTCATCGCCGATTTCTATATTCCTCTTGCCTTAGATCGCAAAGCGAGGAGATGTTTATGAGTCCCGAACAATTTCATAAGCGATGTTTATCATACATTCGTTCACTCACCATTCGGAGGGTATATGTACAACAGCAACCGTGTGATTAGTTCACTGTTCCTTTTGTTGCTTCTTGCCCCGCTGCCCGCGCTCTCTCAAGTACTGAGTGGCACGGTGAGCAGCGAAAGAACGCCTCTTGTTGGTGCAAGTATTGTGGTAAGAGGAACCACTATTGGAACCTCGACTGATGCAAATGGAGGCTATACCCTCAGGCTAAGTCCGGGGACATACGACATTGTTTGCTCCTACGTGGGCTACATAAGCAGAACCGTGAGTGTCTCCCTCAGAGAGAATGAGGAAAGAACACTGAATGTCGAGTTACAGTCCACAGCGGTGAGATTGAGGGACGTCGTTGTGGTCGTCGGTACAAGAGCTTCCGGCAGGACGATTACAGATTCACCGTTGCCCATTGATGTCATTTTAGCTCAGGAGCTAACTCTTACTGGGCAGAACACATTTGATAAGATGCTTCAGCATCGGGTGCCCTCTTTTAGCACAAGCCAAACACCCGTTAACGATGCAACGGCATTACTTGATCCATGGGAAATAAGAAACATGGGCGTGAGCCGAACACTGGTGCTTATTAACGGCAAGCGGAAGAATTTGAGCGCTTTGGTTTACACGCAAACTTCTCCAAGTCGTGGTGAAACAGGTGTTGACATCTCCGCAATTCCTGTAGATGCGGTCAAGCGAGTAGAAATCCTGAGAGACGGCGCCTCGGCTCAGTATGGATCCGATGCTATTGCCGGCGTTGTGAACATCGTACTCAAAGACAACACTGACGGCGGATATGTTACAATGAACAGTGGCGTTACGCACGAAGGGGATGGTGCCAGGTTTGGTGTTGCGTTGAACAACGGAACCCCTATATTTGGTGACAAAGGATTTGCAAACTACACCGTAGATCTTTCCCGAGTGGACGAGGCAAGACGTTCAGGAATAGTTGATGCTGAAGCTGAA
>JANONN010000414.1:0-7144 GCA_031420835.1 Ignavibacteriales bacterium
CGCCGAAGATTTGGCCGATCTTGTATTCGATGGTATTCGGCCCGCTGGCCTTCTGCGTGAAGCCGTGCAGGTACGGAAAAAGTTTCCGATTGACGAAGTCACGCAGGTCGTCACCCGTCATCGCCTTGTTGTGGTCGAGCTTGCCGTCCTTGCCCTTGGGCGCGGCCCAGCTTTCCCATCGGTATGGCTTGTCGAGGATATAGCTGTACTTCTTCCCGTCCATCGCTGCCCCGTCGGCAAGGTCCTGCTCCAACCCGTCGAGGTATTTCAGGAAGAGGAGCCAGGAGGTCTGCTCGGTATAATCGAGCTCGGTCGTGCAGCCTGCCTCTTTCCAGAGAACGTCGTCAATGTTTTTGAAAGCTTGTTCGAACATAAGCGATTCCTGTTAAGGGGACTTCGGTTCAGTCGTTTGTTGTTCGTCAACCATCCTGCATATCTTAATTGAGCACTGGATTGAACGTGGCGAGAACACCTCCCGTATGGGTTTGGTGGGATCAAAGAATGAAATTTCCTAACAAAATGCAACCGTTGGGGAACCTTGTCAAGGGTGTCTTATCCGGATCTCCGGGAACCTTGACAAGGTTGCGGTGGAGCTTGCGTTGAGCTTGTCGAAGCGCTGTTCCCGAGCATGATCGGGAATGATGATCATGAAGCAATAGACAAGCCTTGTCAAGGTTATCTTGGTATGATCTCCGCGAACCTTGACAAGGTGTGGCAAAGGGACACTCCACTTTTTTTGTTCCTGCAATTTCTTCTTACCTTAGAGCGACACGATTCTCAACACAACAAGGACAAACCGCATGTCCCTCTCCCGCTCCGCTCTTCTCTGGATGTCTCAAAACGAATTCCTCCGCTCAACGCTTCCACGCTTTCGATTTGTTCGCGGGGCAGTGAAGCGCTTCATGCCCGGCGAGCAACTCGACGACGCGCTTGCGGCAGCGGCGGCTCTTCAGGGTGAACGCCTCCCCACTATCCTCACGCAACTCGGAGAGAACATCGTTGAACTTCGTGAAGCGGAGAGCGTCACGAAGCACTACCTCGACGTCGCAAATCAAGTCTCTCAGCGTCACCTCGATAGTTACATCTCCGTCAAGCTTACACAAATGGGTTTCGACATTGACAAGGAAGAGTGCTACCGGTTCTTCTCGCAACTCGCGGCAAAGGGAAAAGAGCTTGGGAATCTCGTGTGGATCGACATTGAGGGAAGCGCATACGCCGAAGGGACGATCCAGTTCTACCGGCGCGTGAAGAAGGAGTTCGAGAACACCGGCTTGTGTCTGCAGTCGTATCTCTACCGCACCGAGCACGATCTCGAGGGATTATTGGCGGAAGGCTCACGAATCCGGCTTGTAAAAGGGGCCTACAAGGAACCCCCATCGGTCGCAATGCCAAAGAAGCGAGACGTTGATGAGAACTTCTTTGAGTGCGCCCGCAAGATGCTCGCCCACACGCAGTCATCAGGCATCGTGCACGGCATCGGCACGCACGATATGAAGCTTGTTCGGAGAATTATCGAAGAAGCGAATCGGATCGGTCTGTCGCGGGACAAGTACGAGTTTCAGATGCTCTACGGCATCCGCTCAGCCGAGCAGCGGCAGTTGCGATTGGTGGGATATCGTGTGCGCGTGCTCATCAGCTACGGCGCGTACTGGTATCCGTGGTATATGCGGAGATTGGCGGAACGCCCCGCGAATGTGTGGTTTGTGATGAAGAACTTGCTTAGGCGAGGATAATGTCTGAGCCACGATTCCCGGGATGAATGGATTGCCGCGGAAATGCGTGACCAACACCCTATGCCAGCGCGAAAAGTCCGACCTGCCCGCCCCGGAACCTTCCGAAGGGCTCCGCGCAGTCCAAGAAACCTTCGGAAGGTTTGCAGGCGCTTGCTCAGTTAGATGTCGGACTTTTACCCTCGGTTCAAGATTCTCAAAATGCGTGGCCAACACCTTTGTGGCAGTCGAAGCAGCGCTGCCGTCCCTCTTGCTCTCCACCGTGAAAGATAGCATCAATCACGCTTTGATGGCAGCGAATACAGTTCGCCTCGACAGTTCGCTGTCCAATCGGGGCAAGGCGGATGATCTGCGGGTTCTCGAACGTGAAGACGTACGAATGCCGAAAGCCATT
This sequence comes from Ignavibacteriales bacterium, assembly GCA_031420835.1. Lineage (GTDB taxonomy): Bacteria > Bacteroidota > Ignavibacteria > UBA10030 > UBA10030 > JANONN01. The sequence goes on from JANONN010000414.1 coordinate 2,125, forward strand.
CTCAGCCTTGACGAGGTATTTGCGGATGGGGTGATCGGGAACGTGACAACCGTTGCAGCCTACGGAGCGATGACTCGACACTTCCCACGCGATGAAGTTCTCGCGCATCACGTGGCAATTGACGCACGCTTTCGGATCATCGAGCAAGTACGAATATCCTTTCGCGTAATACAACGTATATCCACTCACCCCAAGAAGAGCTGCTGGGAGAATAATGAACAGAACGCCGAGGAACGTACGCGGCATCATGGAATGGACTCAGCAGAAATTGAGGCTCTTTTTCCGCGCGAACTTCGCGCCGTCATCGCCTTATATGCCTCAAGTTCGGCTTGTCGTCCGTAGTCAATAGCGTCACCGAGAATGCGGGCGACTTCTTGGGGACTATGGAACCCCATGCTGTTCTCGGCACTTACAAAGTCCCAGCGCATCTGCGATTTCCGGTGAAGTTGCCGCGCAGTTTTCAGTTGCTCATCGCTCACACCGGCTTCCATCGCCAGTTTGATGCCATCAATCGCGGCAATGATGGCGTGCTCTGAGCGCGTGAGAAGGGCATACGTGCGATCTTGAATCTGGAGAACACGTCCCCGCATCTCTTCTTCCGATTGACGATGACAGGTGAGGCATGCGTTCGTCAGATTCACAAGTGGCGTGCGAATCCAATGGTCCGTCACTTTGATTGCCCCTTCACGCCGGTACGGCATGTGACAATCCGCGCAACTGACGTTTGACCGCGCGTGAATCCCACTCGACCAAATCTCAAACTCCGGGTGCTGCATCTTGACCATGGGGGCTTTGGACTCTGCATGTGTCCAGTCCGAGAAACCAATGCTATCATAGTACGCCTCGATGCTGTCGATGTTCATCCCCTTTTCCCACGGAAACACGAGATACTTCCCCGCCCCTTTGAAATAGTACTCAACATGACATTGTCCGCAGACATAGCTTCTCATTTCCTGCCGCGTCGCTTTCGAAAGATCCACTCCTCGTTTCGCCATCGCTTCTTTGAATGCAATGCGGCTCACCTGAAGCTCCATTGTCTGTGAGTTGTGACAATCCGCGCACGTAACCGGATGTTTGAAGCCGTGCTTCTCCACCATTTCTTTGACGGGGATTTTATAGAATGCCTCGGCGCCAAGCGAATCGATGAACTTCGGCACTTGAGCGCTCTTGCACGCCATGCACGTGCCAGGTTTCTGATCGCCCAATCGCTTTGTGCTGAGCATGACTTCAAGAGCCTTCATGTGTCCCCGATCTTCGTTGTATTCGACCGAGAAGGGATTGCCGGCAAACAAGCGTTTGTAGTTCGGATGGGCATCCAACTTTGAAAACGACTCCGAACCGCCATAGCGCCCCCACTTGCTGTATTCAATCAGCTCGCTTGTGCGCATTGTTTTGATGTACGAATCATACTGGCGCGGGAAATTCGTTCTCCACTTCTCCGGGTCCGGTTCTCCGGGTGGAATATCAACAATGCGCAAGTATGTCAATCTTGCTTCCTGTTGTCGCTCGAAGATATTGATGAGCAGCGCAATGACCAGAACCGTCAGAATGACGGTTGAAGCAAACAGGAACCCCTTCCGTTTCACGAACGCCATGCTCGCACCTCCATATGATTGGAACGTGAATGTCTTATTACCAGAAAGTTAAGAAGGGAGAGTCAGAGATGCACGTGGAAAAAGAAGATTTTGTCACATTCGTCGAGTGGGCTAGAGCCCCTTCATTTCACAATAATTCAGCTATCCCAACGGGATGGCGTCGCCAAAGCTCGTGGAAATTCGTTTGGATGGAATTACGGGATGTGGCAAAGAATTGCTATACCGTGCGGGAAAACGTGGTTGTCTTGCGAAGCTTCTCCAGATAGGCGTCAAAGCACATTGCGATATTTCTCAGAAAGAGCCTCCCCTCGTCTGCAACCGTGATCCGTTCAATCGTGTGTCGAACCAAACCAGCATCACAGAACTCATCGAGCCGATCCAACGACGCATCAAAGTACTCATCAAACAAAATGCCAAAACGTTGTTCTACATCGGATTTCTCAAGCTCCAAATCACACATCAACCTCATGATCACATACTTTCGGATGCGATCATCACGCGTCATGCGGTAACCAAGCTTCACGGGAAAATGTCCGCTCTTCACTGCTTCCGCATACTCCTTGATCGTCTTGGCATTTTGAGCGTAGACCTCTCCAAAATGAGAGATGGACGACATGCCAAAGCCAAACAGATCCGCTCCGGCATGTGTTGAATACCCCTGGAAATTCCGATGGAGCGTCTTCTCTTGCTGTGAGATCGTCAGGTCATCTTGCGGTTTTGCAAAGTGGTCCATGCCAATATAGCAATAACCGGCCCCAGTCAATTGCTCGATGGTCATTTTTATTAGTTCCAACTTTGTCTCAGCGCTCAGAAGGTCTTCCGGATGGATGAGCTTCTGGTGCAGCTTCATCCATGGGACGTAAGCAAAATTGAACACCGCAATACGGTTGGGTGAGAGTTGAACGATCTTCTTCAATGTTTCTTCAAACGAAGCAACACTTTGCAACGGAAGTCCATAGATGAGATCAAGGTTGATGTTTTGAATCCCCGCGACTCCCGCCCAGGCCATCGCTTGCCGCGTGAGTTCTTCCGGCTGGATTCTATTGACTGCTCTCTGGATGCGCTCATTGAAATCCTGCACACCGATGCTGATGCGATTCGTACCAATGTTGCGGAATGCTTGGATGTGCTCTTGCGTCAATCCGCGTGGGTCAATCTCGATACTGATCTCTGCGTTATCCGCAAACTCAAACCGCGAGCGGAAGAATGCGCCAAGGTCGCTAATCTGCTCCGGGGTAAGATACGACGGTGTGCCGCCACCCCAGTGCATCTGAACAACACGTCTCCGCTTGTTGATGTAGAAAGACACCCGGTTGATTTCTTCTTTCAACAAGGTGATGTACTCTGCAATCCTTTCCCTACTCGACGTTACCATTGTTGTGCAACCACAGAAATAACACAGAGTATCGCAAAACGGAATATGCACATACAGCGAGAGAGGCGCCGGCCCTCGATCGTTGTTTCTTATGAGGTCGATCTCGAATGTCTTGTCTGTGTAGTCGGAAGAAAAGATGGGGGCTGTGGGGTAGCTTGTGTAGCGCGGTCCGGGGACGTCGAACCGCTTGAGCAAATCAAGGTTTACGGTTGGGGGAGATTGTTCCATCTTTGTGCTTTGTTTTTTCTCTCTAATCTCTGCAAACGAAGTGCCATTGCGATTTTGCTTTTCAGAGTCGATTCAGAGTGATTCCAAACTCACTTTGGAGAGGTTAAGAAGAGAAATTGTTCGTTTTTCGCATTGTTGGGAAGAAGTGAAGTGTGCGTGCCCGTCGGATTGACGAAGTGACGAGCTGTTGGGAACATGACCTATTCAGGCTTCCGTGCAAGAACAACGAGATCCTTCGAAACTTCTGGTTGAAAATCTTCAAGTGAAATCCCGCCATACACATTGACTGAGACGAATCCTGCCTCCTCAAGCAACTGGACCAATTCATCTCGAAGAACGGGACGGAGCCGGATCGTGTTGAGTGTCTGCTGCGCGCCGTTGTTCGTGCGATTGATTGTGAGAATATTGAAAAGAACCAGCCCGACTGCTGTCTGGCGGGCCGCATCCTCCTTGTAGTCATAGAAGCGCACAAACGTTGTCTCGCCGGATTCCTTGACGCTCTGAACGCGCTCACGCTTCATCATGATCCGATGATAGTTGAGGTTCTGAAGGAACAGAACTCCACCCGGCTTCAGAACAGCAAAGAAGTTCTTGAGGCTCAGGTTGAGTTCATCCCGATCCAACACATGCGCCAACGAGTTTCCCATACTGAAGAGCGCATCAAACTCGCTCTTTAGATGTAACCGAAGCTTCTGGAACGTAGATTCGACTCGCTTGATCGACACGTGTAGATCGGCTGCATGTCGCTCGACCTCCTTCAGCATCTTCGGCGAAACGTCAACGGCTGTCACATGAACACCCAATTGCGCCAAGAGGATTGAATGGAAACCCGTTGCACAGCCTGCATCAACGGCGGTTCGAATCCTGAATCGCTCGACGAGCAGGTGAAAAAACGGACGCTCTTGAACAAATCGCTTGGGGAACGACGTCATTGCGTCGTACGATGATGCAAGCGCATCATAGAAATGCGAAACCAAGGACGGACTGTCGTTTGTTGTTTCAATCGTTTGCGCCATAGTCAGGCACCTCCCCACGAAAATGTTGATAGACCGGTTTGTCAAGCTCTAAGAATCGGCGTTGGTATTCTTCCTGCGATATTCCATTTTTCCAGTGTCCTGTGAGCATTGCCATTCCGGTGACTGCCACAAACACACCGGCGACCAGCACGCCGAAAACCGATGATGGGATTGCCTTTTCACGATTCGCTGTGCGCATCACGAGTGTGTTCTTGACCGGACATGCCTCGATGCACATGTAGCAACTCATGCACTCATCGCTCCAGACCCTCTTCGCTGTATGGACGTTGATGTTTGCCGGACATGCTTTCGTGCACAGTGTACAATCAATGCAGGTGGAGGTGTTGCGTGTAACCTTGGCCGGACTAAACCAACTGAAGAGTCCCAACAAGGCGCCATAGGGACACAAAAAACGACACCAGAAGTTTTTGATCACCACGGAGAGTACCATCAAGATGATAATGGTCCATAGTGCGAAGGAGGTGATGTTCGCGAAGAACAAATACATCTTAATGTCTGACACCTTGTTGTAAGGACTGTAGATGAACCTCTGAAGCGATGCGACATCCATTGTCCAGATTGAGTACGCGAAATAAAAGAGAAGTAAATACTTGAGTGAGCGGAGTGGATAGTCGAGCCACCGCGGAACGGTTAGTGTTCTGCCGAATAGTTTCTGACCGAGTTGCCAGAGCGATTCACTGAGTGTCCCAATGGGACAGAGCCAACTGCAGAACGCCTTCTTCAGCAAGAGGCTGACTGCCACAATCGCGAGCAGAATGAAAATCGAAGAAGGATGGATTTCGTTG
>JANONN010000415.1:0-5753 GCA_031420835.1 Ignavibacteriales bacterium
GGGGCAACGTAAAGGTCTTTGTTGATAAAGTTGATCAGGTCAGGGTGCCGCATCAGTCCTTTAGTGAATTCACTGTAGTACATCGTCGGCGCCACGATGTGCTTTCGCCCATCTCGCTCCACTTCAATGTTGAACACATACTTCTCCCGCTCCACAGGGCTGTATCCAACGTACGTCATTCGATACCCCAACACATCCGCCGGCTTCCCTTGTTCAAGCGAAACGGTCTGCTTGTCGTCATACCGCTCCGAAGTAACAAAACCAAGGCACATGATAGCGATCCCAATATGCGCCACAGAACCGCCGACAAATTTCGGATTGCCTTTATAAATACCGTAGCCTACTTGCAGATTGGCAAACAGAGAAAACGAAGCGCAGAACGTGAACAACAGAATCAGAAACTCTTCGGAACCCAATAGCAGCACCAACAATGTTGCTGCAATTCCCAAGACGACAGGCCTCAGGAGACTTTTCAGCAACGAGTCAGTTTTCGACTGCTGCCACCACAACAACTGACCAATCCCCGAAAGGAATGTAATTGCAATCCCTAACGGCAAATTCGTTTTAATGTAATAACTGATCTCCACGGCGGACGCTTTTCCCTTGAGGATGGTAGTGATGATCGGGGACGACGTGCCGATCACGACAAAGATTGCAACAAATGTCAGAGCAAAAGCGCCAAGGAAGAGAGCAAACTCACGGGAAATGATTGTGTGCTCAACGGGGACCTTCGGCATTTCACGCATTCGCATGAAGAGCAAGCCAAAACCAATTCCTGTGAAAAGCGTGATGCAACCGAGTAGCAGCCAATAGACCCACATTCCGGGATCAACAAAAGAATGCACAGAGGTATCGCCCAACACTCCACTTCGTGTCAAGAATGTGCTATACAAAACGGCAATGAAGGTTAGCATGCTCAGGAGAAAATTCGTTTTGACGTACGCGCCGTTCTTCCGCTGCACGAGTGTGGTGTGGATGGCGGCGACTCCAATGAGCCACGGCACCAGCGAAGAATTCTCCACCGGATCCCAACCCCAGAATCCTCCCCATCCTAACGTCTCGTACGCCCAATAACCGCCGAGAATGATTCCGGTGCCCAACATCATCGAACCAAAGACAAGCCACGGTGTCGCAACTCGAATCCAGGAAGTGTAATCGCGTTTCATAAGTCCTGCCACGGCATGCGCATACGGCACAGCCATTGCGGAGAAACCGACAAAAAGAATCTGTGGGTGGATCACCATCCAGTAATTCTGAAGGAGGGGATTCAATCCCTTTCCCTCGACGGGAAAACGCGCCCAAATGTTCTTCGCAGCGTCAAGCACCACGTAATTAGTGATTCCCGTCGGCACGGCGCCCGATTGGATCAAATCATTCGGGAAGCTCTCCCAAATCAGCATGAATGGGTTCTTGACAATCAACATTAACATAAGAAAGGAAAGAATTAAAGAGTACACGGCCATGACCTCAGGCTCGTATTCCTTACGCGATGCGTATTGCATCAAGAAGACGCCAATGATAGCAGTGTAAAGCGCCCAGAGCAGGAAACTTCCTTCTTGACCCGCATAAAACGTAGAGATAAGAAGCGGGAGCGGGAGGTCGGTTGAACTGTAATTCCAAACGTACGTGTATTGAAATTGGTGGGTGAGGATCAGATACAACATGACCGCTGCAGCAGTCATCAGCGACATGACGCTGAGATGGAAGGTTGTCCGAGCGAACGAAAGCAAAGACGTGCTTCCCGTGCGATGAACCCGGTAATAGAAGAACACAGCAGCCAACCCTGAGAGAAATGCTATCTTGACGGCGAGACCGCCCACGACGCCAGGAATCATTGAGTGCTCCTTTCTACAGCGATTGTTTAACGGCTTCGGCGTCCCCTTCGTATTTCGAAGGGCACTTCGTTAGCACGTCCGTTGCATGGAAATGATCGCCCATGAATTTCCCCTTGGCAACAACGCTTGTGGCTAACTCGAAGTTATTCGGCTTGGCGCCCTCAAGCACGACGCGCATAACGCGACCATGCTCATCTTTCATATGGAATGTGAACTGTGCGTTCGTGGCGTCAAACTTGCTCTCCATATCACGCACCCATTCACCCTTCACCTGTGCTTTCTTCGCGATCTTTTCCGCTCCATTGAAGTCCATATATTCAACGTTCGATTCGAAGAAGTTGACCGCTCCGAGGATAAGCCCCAGACCAATCACCACTGCCGCCGCTATTGCTTTTCCATTCATCGCTTTAATCCTTTCTTATCTTTTTTTCTATGGACGCAAGTTTCTTATCCAGCCGAAATAGATATACGGCAATACCGGCCCAGACAAGAAGGACAATTGTAAGAACAATGTAGAGTTCGTGTTCAACCAAAAATTTCATCATACGTTCCTCATGCTGAAGTGAAGTGATCTCGTTCGAGCCGGGCTGTACGAATGCGGAGATTCAAAAGCCACACATACAGTAGATTGAACCCGACTAACGACACATAGAACAGTACGCGCATGTTCGTTGCGAGCATGCCGGATTCAAACAGCGGCCCCTGCCCACCGGCGTCCCCCTTGGCACCGGGATGAAGCCCAGCCAACATGCGTGGCATGACAAAGATGAAGAACGGCACGGTGAGTCCGGCAACGATTGCATAAACCGCTGAGAGCGCGGCTCGTTTTTCCTCAACATCAATTGCCGACCTCAGTGCGAAGTAGGCACTATAGATCAACAAGAGAATGAAGATGGACGTTTGACGCGGATCCCAATTCCAATACGACCCCCAATTGAACTTCGCCCAAAACGCTCCTGTCACCGTCGCGAGAACACAAAACAGAAATCCCAACCCAGCCGATGAAACGGAGATCAGGTCATAGTCGAGCTTCTTCGTACGTAAGTAGCGAATGCCATAGTAAGTCGAGACAAGAAATGCCACAACGGTCGTCCATGCCATCGGTACGTGAAAGAAAATATTCCTCGCCTTCTCTTCCAATCCAGGGATCACTGGAAACTCCAGCCATCCTTGCGGACTTGGTGAGAGCGGAATGGCGATGCCCGCGATCATCACAAATGTGATGATCACAACGGCTCCATATTTGACATACTTCATTTCTTAGTCCTTCCAAACATAGTCGAAGAGAAGATATGAACCAGCGACCATTACCATAATATAGGCAACCAAAACTTGAAACTGTCCGAGCGCTTCTGAGAACGGTTCTCCTTCGAGCGACATTCCTGTTGCCCGCATGACCGTCATGAGCAACGGAAGCAATACTGGAAACGAGAGAACGGGATAGAGAGTTCCTTTTGTGCTCGCTTTCGCGATAATTGCGGCAATGATCGTCGTCGCGGACGCGAGTCCGATGCTACCCAGAACGAGGGTCACGACGAACATTTCAAACGACTTCACAACAAACCCCGGGAATGCGAGCATATACAAAGCGCTGATTGCCACGCTCAGCACCAGACTCAGAAGTACATTGAAGAGGAGCTTCCCGAAATAGACAATTGACGGACCTGTGATCAGTTGCAATGTCAATGTCGTTCCACGTTCCTCTTCACTCACAAACGTCCGTGCAAGTCCCGACATTGACGAAAAGAAGATGACAGTCCAGAGCATCCCAGAAAGCACATCGGGACCTGGCGTCTCCCCCCTGAGCGCAAATAGGATGATCGTCACGGCCGTAACAACGAACATGAAGAGCGCATTCAGTGCATACCGTGTCCGGATTTCAGACCTGAAATCCTTCAGGAAAACGCCATATGTGCCAGCTACAGTGCTCATATCAGACAAAACATACTGAAATCTTGCTCGAACTGCAAAGCAGACTTTCCTTTTTTCGTTACTTCAGAGTGATCTCTCGCTCGCACCATGCTGCTTCTTCAGCACTGTTTGTAGCTAGGATCAGGATTCCCCGTTCAGTCTGCTCACGGACGATTTGTCGCACTACCGCGATTCCTTCATCATCTAAGTTTGCAGTAGGCTCGTCCAGAATCAATACTGCAGGCGAATGTGAAAGCGAGAGAGCGTATTTTAGTCGTTGTTTCATACCTGAAGAAAAACCGCGGACAAGATCGTCCTTACGGTGGAAAAGATTGACCTTCCCAAGAATCTTTTCTGTATCGGCACTCGACAATCGACGGCTATTCAAACGAATCCGATTCAGAAACATCACATTCTCTAGCGCGGAAAATTCATCATAGAGTTGAAGATATGGACTGACGAATCCAATGGCATCGCGCACGACATCATCCGAACCGTCAACACCATCTAAGTAATAACGGACTTCACCGCGTGTCGGACTCAGCACTTTGGCAACGATGCGCACGAGTGTGGATTTTCCCGAACCGTTGGGTCCGGTTATAGCGATGGAATGGCCATTGGAGATTTCGAAGTTGACGTTTTCGAACACCTTGCGGCGATTGAACTCCTTCGTAACACCTTTCACTGTGATGCGCAAACCTGTCATTGGATGAACGCTACCTTCCACCAGTGCATTTGTCCATCATACTTCATCACAAGGAAATGAACGCCACTTGACACTTGAGATCGGAAATCCTGAGCCGGGACGACAACCTCTTCCCTTCCAAACGAGGCTGACCCCGTGTACATATTCGAGAACAAGAGATCGAGAGACGTGCTGTAAATAGACACGGTCACTTCTTTCCCTGCGACCCCTGCAAATGGAACGATGAGTTCAGAAGATCGTGTAAACAGAAACGGATTCGGAGATGGATGAACGTTCGTGGTAGTAATCGCATCACTGACGGCTCCGATGTACTTAATCCTCCAGAGATGACCATTCTCCACATCGAGCGAAACAGTTTTGCCATCCATTAAATTCTGATATGCTTTATCGAGATTGGACGACGACAATGTCACTCGCATAGATTGAGGCACGTACAGAGCGCTTGTCTGAGCCGAACCGGTACTCACGTTGGCAACAACTGCTACAACGGTATCTGTTGGCGTTCGGAATTCGAGTATTTGTGTAGAGAGCGGATAGGCACCCGACGAGATGGTTGCGGTCATCCCCGCGAAGATAGCCGTTGTATTGGGTGCAAACCTTGGGTAGAGGTTCCCTTTGGGATAATAGAGCGTCGTGTTCGCACGATCCGCAGTGTAGTAGTTCCATGTCGAGAATGTGGCAAACTCCGATTCGAGCGAAGTTCCTTTTTCCAAAAGCAGATCTGAAGCTGCTCGAAGATACGACTTCGTTTTCATTCGTTCCCATATTTGCCGAATAATATCCGGGCCGAAGCGTGCGGACAGATATTGTGCCCAAACGATTCTCTCGTACCCTGGGAAAAAAGGATCAGGAGAACCTTTTCTTGGGTAAAAGCTGAGCGAATACGACCGCTCTTGAGCATCTCGGAACCGTGTGAAGTACTTCGGCACCTCAAAGAGATAGTCCCCTACCGAAGGATACACTACATCCTCAATCCATGTCGAAGTGATCTCGTAGAACTGGAAATCCCAATTCGGCACGCTCGTCCACACGCCGTAAGAACCAACCTGAATAGCATGGTGTAGCTCGTGAGCGATCGTGACGCGCAATCCATTCAACCCCGGTGTTCGAATCCCAAAGAAGTCATTATCAACAATGATGTAGGTTGCAAACTTTTGATTCGGAGTGGTTATGAATGGTTCATCCCACCACGTCGATCCAAATCCGTCAGAGCCAAGTTCCTCTAAGTAGATGTCATACTCCGGACCACCCCCCAGCATGTCGTCGGGCGGTGGCGGATCGTACTTGAGAACAGTGGTGAG
>JANONN010000416.1:0-2894 GCA_031420835.1 Ignavibacteriales bacterium
GAGGATTGTGAAAAGATTTTTGAACCATTCTACACCACAAAAGAAGTAGGAAAAGGAACCGGACTGGGACTTTGGGTAAGTTATGGGATCGTCAAGAACTTCGGGGGTGACATCGCTGTCGAAAGCACTCCGGGCCGAGGAAGTATATTCACAATTGTTCTGCCAATCAAAGGAGAGTAAATGACCGCACGAATCCTTATTGTGGACGACGAACAGATCATCCGCGAATCCTTAAGCTTCATCCTGCAAAAGGAGGGATACCACGTTGAAGAAGCTTCCAACGGCGCAGAAGCCTTCCAGAAGCACGAAGAGCAACCGTTCGATGTTGTCATCACCGACATCGAAATGCCTGAGATGCGAGGCATCGAGTTACTAGAACGCATTTCCCACCGATCTCCCGAAACATTTGTCGTCGTCATTACTGCCTTCGGTTCTATTGAGACGGCGATCCAGGCGCTGCGTAAAGGAGCGTACGACTATATTCTCAAGCCAATTGATTTCGATGACCTCCTTCATCGCATCAAGAAGCTCATTGACCACCGGACGCTGGCTCTTGAGATTCCTCTCCTTCGCAAAGAGTTGAACCGCACGTACGACTTTGATCGCATCATCGGCAAGAGCCAGAGGATGAAGAATGTCTTTGAGGTCGTCAAGCGTGTTGCCCACAGTGAGGGCACGGTGCTCATCTCAGGAAAGAGCGGAACGGGCAAGGAACTCGTCGCGCGCGCCATTCACTTCAACGGACCACGAAAGCAGAAACGATTCGTTGCCATCAACTGCGGCGCAATCGTGGACACCCTGTTCGAAAGTGAGCTCTTCGGGCACAAGAAAGGTTCCTTCACCGGCGCAGTATCGGATAAAGAGGGGCTTTTCAAAGTCGCTGATGGCGGCACAATCTTTCTGGATGAAGTCGGCGAGATACCGTTCACCTCCCAGGTAAAACTCCTCCGTGCCATTGAACAAAAGGAGATTGTTCCTGTGGGAAGAACGGAGCCGATCAATGTTGATGTGCGGATCATCGCGGCAACCAACAAGACTCTTCGCGAAGAGGTTGATGGCGCACGGTTCCGCGAGGATCTCTACTACCGATTGAACGTTGTCGAGATCCATCTCCCTTCATTGACGGAGCGCCCCGCTGACATTCCGCTGCTGGCAAATCATTTTCTCGACATCTATCGAAAGCAAATGAATCGCCCCATAAAAGGATTCACAAACGAAGCAATGAACGCGTTTGTTCACTACCATTGGCGCGGTGAAGTGCGCGAACTTGAAAATGTGATCGAGCGGGCTGTCATCTTCTGTGATCACGATATGATCGGACTCGAGCATCTCCCGGAATATATGCAAAGCATTGGCGGTTCAGGCCTTCACACACAAAACGGTGACACGCTGAAAGATGCCATGAAGCTGTTTGAAAAGCAGTTCATCCAGCAAGCGCTTTCGAAGCACAAAGCAAGCAAGGAAGAAACGGCTCGATCACTCGGTATTAGTCTTTCGTCTCTCTACCGCAAGATGGAGGAACTTGGAATTCCACTGAACTGACCCGCCAGACATATGTCGGGCTGGTCGCCTCCCCTTCTTGCGGTTCGACTCTCTTCCCACGACAACTTGGGTCTTTGGCGTTTTTCCTTTTCCTGATTCATACCTGCGTCACACAAAATGCATTTGAGACACATCTGAGACATTTCGTTCGCTTCTAATCTTGGGAAACTTGTTTTCCTCTTTCTCAGTTTTGGCAAGCAAGCTGCTTTCGTTTTCCACAAAACCCTCAATCCTTTTCAAAATCCTGTTTTTCTTTTTCCACTCTCGGATCAGTTCTACCCCCCTTGTGGCACGGATATTGACCCAAAGAGAAATGAAGACTCCTCCCTATGGAAGCAAAGCAAAGAAAATTGAAGGATTCACCACGCCAAAGCAAAAGGGCAACAAGAAAACGTATCCTTGTCTTCAGTCCCGATGTGGACGTAGCCTCCAGCCTTACCATGCTGCTGGCTGACCAATTTGAGGTTGCAAGTGAGTCGAATCTTGAACGTCTGAGAACACGATTGGTAGATTGGAAGCCTGCCCTCGTGCTGGCTGATGTCCATCCGCTGCCGCAAGACATTGTCAAGCTTGTGGATATTCTCAAGACGAAACCTCAGGGAACGTTTGTGCTGTTGCTCCATGTCTTTCGGAACTGGTCCCCGAGCATTGAATCTGCAATTCGGAGCGCAGCTGATTTCGTGTTCTATAAACCGGTCAATGTGGAAATGATCGCTGCTCTCATTACCGACCTTCTCAACGAAGAACAAACGCCTGAACAAATCAAGGAAATCCACCAGGTGTAGTGACAATGAAAAAGCGATATTCCCATGGAGCAAGATTGACGAAGAAGGATCAAGGAGCACTTGTGCGTGCCCTTTTAAGGAAGTTAGATTTCATCTTCCAACGATACTACCACCAGAGCATGCAAGAGATCACGACTGAGTTCGAGCTCCACAACATTTTCGAAAGCAGACCGCCATCGCCTGAGCAAATCCTAACGGTCATCCGTTCGTCGCAGATTCTCCATATGCGCAGTTCAACACACGTACTAGAAATGCGAGACGCTCTTGATCGGTTTGTGAGCGGCACGCTTGGTCTGTGTGGGAATTGTGGGGGACGAATTTCAGTGCAGCTCCTTGAAGAAGATCCTTTGACCTCCGTGTGCTCGGAGTGTCAACTCGAACTATCATCAAGAATCTATTCGATTTATTCCCAGCGCCTCATACCAGAACAACATGATCCTTGAGCGACACCGATATAGCTTCCTGAGCCGAATGCGTCGGCCAGAGGGAATCGCCCCGAAAGTGCGTCAGAATATCATAACGCGCCTCGGCATGTCACCCTCGAAGCTCTTCGAACTGTCGCTCAGC
>JANONN010000417.1:0-5077 GCA_031420835.1 Ignavibacteriales bacterium
GTTTTTAGGTTTGCTAACTGACCCAACAATCTGATCATGAAGGAGGGCATCCAATGAAGATTGTTCGTTTTGAAGACCTGGAGGTGTGGCAGAATGGCAGAAAACTAACGCGAAAGATCTACTCCCTAACGCGGAATAAGGAATTTGGACGGGATTTTTCTCTTGTCGATCAAATCCGAAGAGCGGCTGTCTCTATTACTTCGAACATCGCCGAAGGATTTGATGCACAGTCAAATATAGAGTTTGTTCGATTTCTCAGATACTCACGGCGCTCGGCTTCTGAAGTAAAGAATCAACTCTACGTCGCTCTCGATGAAGAATACATCACCGAGAAGGATTTCACTGAGGCGTACGAAATGTGCTCAAGCGTTTCTAAGATGGCATTTGGCCTTATCCGCTATCTAAGATCCACCAGTCGTTCCGGCAAATCAAAATAGAGAAAAACTTTCAACTTTCAACCTACAACTTTTAACTTTCAACTTACAACCTTCAACTTTCAACCTAAATGAACTACCTTATAATCGGCTCCGGATTGATGGGAAGTGCGCTCGCTTACGATCTCGCCCACTCGGACAACGTCAACTCTATCACACTCGCTGACGTTGATCTCCAGCGCGTTGAAAGCGTCGCGCGAACAATCGGATCGCCAAAGATCAACACGAAGGAACTCGATGTAAATGACTACGACGCCGTGATCGAGTGCATGGCCGGTCACGTGTGCACGTTCGGCGCCGTGTCGTACCGATATAACTTCGCGCTGAGCAAGGCTGCCATCGAAGCGGGGACGCACTATCTTGATTTGGGTGGAAACGATGAGGTCGTTGCTCGTCAATCTACACTCAATGATCTGGCAAAGCGTAGCAACGTTCTTCTTCTCCCTAACTGTGGTCTGGCTCCGGGAATGGCTAATGTCATCGCCACGCGCGGGGCGGAGCTTTTCGAGCAAGTTGATCAACTCACTATTCGCGTGGGTGGACTGCCACAGAACCCGAAACCCCCACTGAACTATCAGCTCGTGTTTTCCGTCGAGGGACTCATCAATGAGTACACCGGCAAGTCAATCACACTGCGAGGTCATCAGATAGCAGAGATTGACACCATGACAGAGATTGAATCGCTGGAGTTTCCTCCCCCGTTTGGAAAGCTCGAAGCGTTTCACACTTCCGGCGGTTCGTCATCACTGCCGCAGATGTTCCGCGGAACAATTCGTCATCTCGATTACAAGACCATTCGATATCCCGGCCATTGCGAGCGATTCAAGACGCTGCTCGATTTAGGATTCGGATCGAATGAGCCGATCACCATTGGTTCCAACCTCATGACGGCGAAAGAGATGTTCTACGAATTGCTGAAACGCAAACTCTCCGGCGATAGTCCCGATGTCGTTCTGATGAGAATCGAAATCCAGGGCATCAAGAACGGGAAGCAAACGACTCTCCGTTACGAGTTAATTGATTCTTACGACAAGAATGCCAATATTACAGCCATGATGAGGACGACATCGTATCCTACCTCCATCATTGGGCAGATGATTGCGCAGGGAACAATCCGTGAGCGCGGAGTAATGCCGCCGGAGCGATGTGTGCCCCTTGAGCCGTTCATGACGGAGCTGAGGGCAAGAGGGATTAGTATTGAAGAGCGCTGGTTGAACAACAGTTGAGTTTTTCTTGCTTCACAGAATTAGTCCCGTAGGGATGGGGCTGTCTGTAGAAAATCATTCCCCAAAACCGATCATAGCTCCTTTTAGGAGCGACCTGTCTGCATCGGCACATATTCTGTAGGAACATTACAATATGCCCCAAGACAATTCATTCGACATCGTCTCCGAAATCAACATGCAAGAAGTAGATAATGCGATGAACCAAGCGCAGAAAGAAATCGCTCAGCGCTACGACTTCAAAGGTTCAAAATCATCCATCGAGCTAAACCAGAAAGAGAAGAAGATCACCGTCATTTCTGATGACGACTTCAAGCTGAAGAGTGTTCTCGATATTCTCCAATCGAAGTTCGTGAAGCGGGGCATTGCCTTGAAGGCTCTAAAATACGGGTCGGTAGAGCCGGCTGCTTCGAGTACGGTTCGGCAGGTGATCTCGCTGCAAGTCGGGATTGACAAAGAGAATGCAAAGACCGTCGTGAAGATGATCAAGGACACAAAGCTCAGAGTCCAGGCACAGATCATGGAAGATCAGGTCCGTGTAAGCGGGAAAAACAAGGATGATCTCCAGGTGATCATGAAGACGCTGAAAGAGAAAGACCTTCCGTTCGCTATGCAGTTCGTTAACTATCGATAGATGAAGTTACGCATCGTTGATACGCTTGAGCTTCTCGTTTATTTTTTCGTTCTCTTCCCTTCTCTCCAGGCGCAGCATGTCGTCCGACTCTCCGTTGATCAGCGCCCTGCCGTTGAGTTGCGCGCGATTGACTCTCTCGGCGTGACGTTCATCTCCCTGAATGATCTTGCGTCGTCCCTTTCACTCACCGTTGCCGTCAACGATACGGTTCGGAAGCTTGAACTTCGCGTCCACCACCATCGTATCAAGGTGACCGCAGATAATCCGTTTGTGGTCATCACCGAACTGAGCACAAACTCCGCCAGCGTCTCTCAGATGCCCCTGCCGGTTCTTTTCCATGACGGAACTTACTTTGCACCACTCTCCCCCTTTCTCACCCTCTTCAATGTTCTTTGGCCAGGCAACGTTGTTGACGAGAATGAAACGAATTCTCTCGCTATCTCCTCCACGGCAAAGACTTCAGAGTTTGATATCACCGGCATCGAAATCGAGCCTCGTTTGAATGGGTACCTCATCACGGTGCTCGCCAGCAAGAGATTGGGAGAAATGGAAACCTGGCTCAAACCTGATGGTTGGTTGTTCTTAACAATCTCCAACGCACGTGCAGATACGATCGCATTAAGTCGCGTGAAGACACTCGGAGCCGTTCGTCAGATCCTCACATTCCAATCCCCCACGTCTGTGCAGCTTACGTTCAAGGTTGCACCGGACGTTGTTCAGGCTGAGGTTACGAATGAATCGGGCACGAACAATCTTCTCCTCTCACTGCGCACTCAGTCAGAATCTGAGAAAGTGGAACTTGAACGTAAGAAACAGGCGATGCGGAAAGAGAAATTGGAAAGCGAGCGATCACGCGCCAAACTCGATGTGATCGTCATTGACGCAGGCCATGGTGGGAAAGATCCGGGCACTATCGGCGTCAGCGGAACACGTGAAAAGGATGTGACGCTTGCGATCGCTCTCGAGCTTGGCCGACTCATCGAGCGAAACTTGAAAGACGTCAAGGTTGTCTATACTCGCAAGACTGATGAGTTCATCGAGCTATACCGCCGTGCACAGATTGCTAACGAAGTAGGGGGCAAGCTCTTCATCAGCATCCACTGCAACTCGACCGAGCGTAAGCCTTCAAATCAAAATGGATTTGAGATTTATTTACTTCGGCCGGGGCGAACCGCAGAAGCCATCGCCATCGCCGAGCGAGAAAACTCTACCGTCAAACTGGAAGAGGGCTACGAACAGAGATATAAGGAATTGACGGAAGAGAATTTCATTTTGGTGACGATGGCTCAGAGCGCGTTCATGAAATATAGCGAGCGATTCGCGGAAGTCACCGCGGAAGAGATGTCACGTCACTTGAAAATTAGGAATAGCGGGGTGAGGCAAGCGGGATTCTACGTCCTTGTTGGTGCCTCCATGCCGAACGTTCTTGTCGAGACCGGGTATCTTTCAAACCGTGAGGAAGAGAAAGTGCTTCGAAGCAAAGAAGGTCAAAGGAAAATTGCGGAGGCTTTGTTTCAGGGAATCCGAGAGTATAAGGTAATCTATGAGCGCGCCCTGCAAGATGGACGCGCAACAGGAGTGAATTAACGGCGGTTCACCGGCCATGCCTTAGCCACGGCAATAACTCACGCCCTGCCACAACCTCGTCACAGGAGCCTCGCAATAGCCGCAACAAGAAAGCAGACAACAAACCCGATGGCGAGCGGAAGAAGTGCCGCAACAGCGGTCCATTTCCCACTTCCTGTTTCTTTATAGATCGTATGCAGCGTGGTTGAGCACGGGTTATGTAATAGACTGAAGAGCATCAGGTTGATGCCGGTCAGGAGCGTCCATCCACCCGCATGCAACACAGCCGCAGTTGCAGATTGAGAATCAAGTTCGAACATCACGCCCGCTCCGCTTCCAACTTCCGTCATCCCGGTTACTAACGTGGTCAGCATAAGAATGGTGGGGATGATAATCTCATTGGCGGGAATCGCAATGATATAAGCAAGCATGATCACTCCGTTCAGTCCGATCAGAATGGCAAGCGGATCGAGTCCATGGATCGTATGTTCCGCAATACTCGCGCCTGAAACGTAAATGTTCGAAACCAACCAGATGACCGCCCCCGCCGGAACCGCCCAGACAACAGCCCGCTTGAGAACGATGAGCGTACGGTCAATGATCGATGTATAGAGTGTCCGAAGAATTCGTGGCGGACGATACGGAGGAAGCTCAAGACTAAAGGTTGAAGCCTCACCACGAAGAACCGTGCGCGATAAACCCCACGAGACGAGGAACGTAAAGAGGATTCCGATCATCACAACCGTCACTACTGCAAGCGACGAGGCGATGCCCCCTAAATTGGGCGGAGCGAGTGCACCGATGAAGATCGTAGCAATGAGGATCTGTGTAGGCCAGCGACCGTTGCAGAGAGCAAAATTGTTGGTGATGATGGCAATCAGTCGCTCGCGTGGACTGTCAATGATACGCGTTGAAACGATGGCCGCGGCGTTGCAACCATACCCCATCGCCATCGTAAGCGCTTGCTTTCCGTGCGCGCCCGCGCGACGGAACAGGCCATCCAAATTGAACGCAACCCGGGGCAAATAACCGAAGTCCTCCAACAGCGTGAAGAGCGGAAAGAAGATCGCCATCGGCGGCAGCATAACGCTCACCACCCACGCCATGGCGAGATACATTCCGTCAAACAACAAACCGTTGATCCACCACGGAAGCCCGACCGACCTGCCTAACTCGACCAACATTGGATGCACCGTTCCCACGAGCAAAGACGAAATCAT
>JANONN010000418.1:0-3731 GCA_031420835.1 Ignavibacteriales bacterium
CGGAATACTTCCCATGACGGTCGGAATATCAAACATGCTCGCATGGTTCGAAACATAAATAAAATGCTTTCCGCTTTTCAGGTGTTCGAGTCCATGAACGGTGACCTTGATCCCAAACAGCCACAACACGATCTTCGACCAGATGTAAGCATGCCAATGATAGGCGCGTCCGCTTTTCTCAAGCGGAGTGACAATAATCGCCCCGAGAGAGACAAAAATCGTCACCACTACAGCAACAAACACTTTGAGAATCGTACTGATCATACAAGTCTATACGATGATTTTCCGCAGCAAGGAGATTCTTTTCGAGATCGAAGGGTGACTATGAAACAGAAACTCGATGACAGGATGCGGCTGGGGGTCGGCGAGATTCACTTTCGAGAGCTTCTGCAGTGCATTCACGAACGCTTCTTTGTTCCCCGTCAGTGTGATGGCAAAGCGATCTGCCGCCCGTTCGTGCGAGCGCGAGAGAATGTTCGTGATCGGCCCCGTGATCATAGAATAGACGCCCAACCAAATCCCCAGCAGCGGAAGAGCTGCAAGTTGATCGAGTGAATCAAACCCGAACCATGAGAGACTCGATTCGTACAACTTCGACGTTATGAAAAGACCGAAAAACGTGCTCATGACGCCGACTGCCATCATTGTTCGAAGATGTCTAAGCTTGTAGTGGCCAAGCTCGTGGGCGAAGATGGTCTCGATCTCTTCATCAGTGAAATTTGCCACCAGCGTATCGCCTAAGATAATCCGCTTGGACCGACCGATGCCGGTGAACGCTGCATTCGCTTTCTTTGTGTTCTTGCTCATGTTGAAAACAAAGACGCCCTCAACGGCCATCCCCACTTTCTGGCAAAGGCTCACGATTTTCTCTCGCAGTTCGTTCTGCTGGAGCGGACTGAACTTGTAGAAGAGCGGAAAGATAAGCACTGGAGCTAGTCGCGCCAAAACCACTGAGAAAAGAAACATGGCAACACCAACCGGCAACCACCAGTCGGAGCCATACGTTCGCAAGCAGAAGTAGAGAAAGAGAATGATCAGTACTCCGACAATTGTGCCAACGAACATCCCTTTCATGCTCTCCCAAACCCATGATATCAACCGTTGATTCGAGAGATTGAACTTATGTTCAAGATAGAAGCCTGAGTAGAGACGCAATGGAAGCGAAAGAACGGACTCGAGAAGACCGAATGCTGCGATGAACAGCAACAGTGCAACATAGTCGTGCTTCGTGATTCCACGAACGACTGATTCTATCCACGCGGTTCCACCAGCCGCAACCATAGCAACTGTAAACAGGAAGAAGATGGCAGTGCCGGTCAATCCCGTGATGAGTTTGATCTTAGCGTAACGCTTGGCGTTGTTCTGGAATGAGCGGGACTGTGGTTCTTCGGCGGTTACGTGTAGAGGCGGCGGTGCGGCACTTCGATCCCGTGTTTGGTAGGATTGAAGGAGCGGGGATTCGGGTTGGGTTACATTCGAAGCATGCGGCATTCAGGAGTGGAGCGTTGAAGGTTCATCATTCGGTTGTTCAATAATAGGGAACGGAAGCGTGAAAAGCAATTGCTTCGTCGCACCGAATTTTCTTTTGGAGAGGTAGTTCGATCTGAGAGTGATTGCCGCATAATCAAGGTTTGCGGTAAGGCACAAGATCGCTTCGCGTGTTACTCTTGCTCGGGGAGTGTGAGAACGCTTTCCCGGAGGACCTTCCGTGCGAATGCGAGATTTCGGTTACGATTCTCTTCCTGTGCCAATCTTTCTGCATGGTATCTGTTCCCCTGATAATATCGAAGGAAAACAGAACTGAAAAGCAGAGCTCCCTCCACGTATCCTCCCACAGCAACTGTCTGAAAAGTGAAATACCCAAGCGCCGCATTGAGACCAAAAGCGTTGATAGCGTTCTTCATATCCCCACTATAGAGTTGTCCTAACCCCGGCAGGAACGTTGAGAACCAGACAGCACGATCTTCCGAAAGCATTGGCGAATGAGAGGCCATACGAAGTACGGAATCCACAGCGGGGCTGTTGCGGCGATCTGAGGAATCGTCAAGCAATGCAAGATATGAGCGATATGCCTCATGCGCCTCATTCCATTGAAAACGCAGAACAAGAGCGACAAACTTGTAGTAGCTTGCCTTGCGGACAGCTATCGGACTTCCTGATGCGATGATCACTCTCTCGATCTCGAGTAGTCCCTCGTCGAAACGACCCCCTTCGAGCAAGGCATCAATCAGATCCAATGAAATGTCTCCGTGAATATCCTCATTCGGCGACATCAGCATTGCGGTTTGATATGCTTCGATTGACTTCTTCCATTCTTTCAAATGCCGATAGCATCGCCCAATACCGTAGTATGCACGAAATACCTCCGGATCTTCCGGATGGAAAAACATGAACCGTTTGAATTCGGAAATGGCAGCGTCATATTGTTGTGTGCCTTCCAGCCGTTCAGCGTATGTAAGCAAAACCGAGTTTGCCGAAGGACTTGCCGCGACATTTGAAATGCTAACGCAGAAACAAAGCACGATCACCCATTGCAACAGGTCGCGGATCATTCTTCATCACCAAGTGCTTCGGCTGTAGTGCGAATCCTCGTCACGAAACTCTGCTCGGCTACCGCATTCAATCGCCGGGCACTTTCGACGGCACCGTAGATGTTCCCGAGGTAAAGAGTACTTGCAAACCCACCAAACAGCCACCCCTTCACAGACTTCGATCCGTTCTTCTCGAACCCGTCAACTGCTAACCACGTCGAGAGTGCAACATAGGCAAACGTGTAGAGACCATCTTCCCACTCAGACGTGTAGACCTTTCCTAGCCCTGGAATAGCTGCAGAAAGCGCGCCGGCGACCCACGGTTTCTTCGCGGGCAACGATCTTCCCTGTTCTAAGAGGGCGGAGTACCACATTGGATTCCCCTGATCCGATAGTCGTTGAGAGATCCCTTCCGCCTCGCTCCACTGTTTGGTTATCAGTGCTCCGAGTATTGCCAGTCGGCGGCTCCGGGTCTTGTCAAAACCGTCAGTATGTTCTGAGATTCTTTGAGCTGTATTTTTCGATTCAACATATCGAGACGAAAGAAAAAGGGAATGGGACAAGTGAAACTGT
This sequence comes from Ignavibacteriales bacterium, assembly GCA_031420835.1. Lineage (GTDB taxonomy): Bacteria > Bacteroidota > Ignavibacteria > UBA10030 > UBA10030 > JANONN01. The sequence goes on from JANONN010000418.1 coordinate 3,105, forward strand.
GCTTTAACATACCATGGGTTGGAAGCATTCATTTTGATCTCTGACAGAAGATTGGCCGATTCCTCAAACCACCCTGTTCTCTTCTTGCAAAGAGCGATCCGGAATCGGACAGAATCTTCGACAGACCCTTTTATGAACTGATATCGCGTGTACTCACTCGCCGCACGGGGGTAGTCTTTGTCCACGTGGTAAAGCCACTCGGCAAAAGACAGGATCTTCTCGGGAGAAAGATATTCCAAGTGATCAGTGTCTTGTGTTTGTGCATGAGTGAAGAGAGACGAGGTAAGAAAGAGGAGAAGAGAGAGTGAACGTTTACGGCACATCAATGAATTTTCCTGTCTTCTGGTTGATGGGATAGTGTTTCTGGCCAAATCCGTTGCACCTCTGAAACCGATCAGAGGTTAGAAGAACACCCTTCACGAAACCATAAGTCCGTAAAGCCTGCTGACCGTACCGTGAACAACTTGGCTCAAAGATGCAGAGGGGTACATCTTGCGAAGAAATAAATATTTGATAGAAAGAGATGATATTGGAAAGTGCTCGATCGGGCGAAAACGGGGCAACAAACGCCGTGTGGGTTTTCGACGAATCCACCGCGTCAATGTTCCATCGTTCAACAAATCGCTC
>JANONN010000419.1:0-3544 GCA_031420835.1 Ignavibacteriales bacterium
TTCGAGCGCTTCCTGAATCCAGATCGCGTCAGCATGCCCGATATTGACGTAGACTTTGCCGATGATAAGCGCGAGAAAGTGATCGAATACGTAAGGCAGAAGTACGGGAAAGACTCTGTCGCTCAGATCATCACGTTCGGCACTCTTTCTTCTCGTGCCGTACTGAAGGATGTTGGCCGCGTGCTCGGCATCCCACTTGGAACGATAGACTCGATTACGAAGCAAATTCCCGTCGTACAAGGAAAAGTAACTCCGATAGCGGAAGCGCTTGAAACAAATCCGGATCTAAAGTGGATCAAAGAAAGTTCGGATGAGAAAATTAGACTTCTCATCGACACCGCGTTAGTGCTTGAGGGGATGAATCGGAACGTCTCCACGCACGCTGCGGGTGTCGTGATCGCCCCGGGCAACATCAGCGATTTCGTTCCGATGTATCAAACGCCCCAAACGGAACTGATGACGCAATGCAACATGAAGGACCTTGAGGCTGCCGGATTGCTGAAGATGGACTTTCTGGGGTTGCGGACATTGACGGTTTTGGACAACGCTCTCGCGCTTATCAAAGAGAATCATGGGGTAGAAATAGACCTCGATCGTCTTCCTCAGGACGATGGCAAAACACTCGATCTCTTCTCGAAGGCTCAGACTGTAGCCGTCTTTCAGTTTGAAAGCAGCGGCATGCAGGATTATCTGAAGCGACTCAAACCAACATCGATTCATGACCTTGTGGCGATGAACGCGCTTTATCGCCCCGGGCCTATGGAGAATATTCCAAGCTTCATTGATCGGAAAAATGGCCGCGAGAAGATGGAGTATATCCATCCAAAGTTGGAACCAATTCTGTTAGAGACCTACGGAGTCATTGTCTATCAGGAACAGGTGATGAAGATTGCGAGTGAGATCGCCGGCTTTAGTCTTGCCAAAGCAGACTTGATGCGTCGTGCCATGGGAAAGAAAGACAAAGCGCTCATGGCGGAGCAGAAGAAGGAATTCGTTTCTGGCGCGATCGCCAACGGAGTTGATCGGAAAGTGGCGGGAGATATTTATGATTTGATCGAGAAGTTTGCCTCCTACGGATTTAACAAGTCTCACAGCGTCGCCTATTCAGTGCTTGCGTATCAGACCGCGTATCTGAAAGCACACTATCCGGCCGAATATATGGCAGCGACGCTCACAAGCGAAATTGGAGACACCGACAAGATCGTACTCTTCATTGACGATTGCAGAAAGCTCGGCATTAATGTGCTTCCTCCTGACGTGAATGAAAGCGGTGTGAGTTTTGTCGTTCGACCGAAGGGGATTCGATTTGGATTGAGCGCGATCAAGAATGTTGGTGTCGGGGCTGTCGAAGAAATCGTTCGTGCTCGGTCGGCGAATGATCGGTTCCAAGATATTTTCGATTTCTGTTCCCAGGTCGATCTCCGAACAGTAAACAAGAAAACCATCGAAGGACTCATTCAGGCCGGGGCATTCGACTCATTGCATGACAATCGGGCGCAGCTCTTTGAAAGTGTCGAGCGAGCGATCAGTTACGGTCAGAATGCTCAAGAACACAGCGGGCGTGGACAATCGAGCCTCTTTGAAGCAGGTGGCGCCAAGATGATTGTGCGACCTGTATTACCATTGGTGCAATCGTGGAGTGAACCTGAAAAACTCTCGCGCGAGAAGTTGGTTTTGGGATTCTACGTCTCAGGTCACCCGTTGCTGAAATATGTTGAGGAGATCGAGTCGTTTGGCACGGCTCGCTTTGGCAAACCGGAGGACGTCAAACATGGCACGCTCGTTCGCGTGTGTGGCGTTGTCTCGTCCGTGAAGAAAAAAATTGACAAGCGGAATAACATGATGGCGTTTGTGACGCTTGAAGACTTTACGGGAAAAGGGGAATGCATCGTGTTTTCCGATGCATTCAAGAAGTACGAGTCAATCTTACAGCCCGATGCAATGGTAATGGTAATTGGAAAATCAGACACCGGCGCCGAATCACTGAAAGTGATCGTGAATGAAGTTATCCTCATGGAAGCTGTAAGGGATCGCTTCACCAAAAGTGTCAATCTGCTCATTGATCTCAACTCAGCCGATGTCAACACTGTTGTTGAACTGCGGAAGGTTCTTGAGGAACACCGTGGGAAATGTTTGTGTTACATTACCGTGACAGGTGGCGGACGAGCCAACAATTCATTATATTTAACGCGACGTCATGAAGTGAACCCGAGCGCGCAGTTCGTTCTTGCCGTCAAAGAACTGCTTGGGTCCAACGCAGTGCGATTACAGGCATAATAGAGGAGTTATATGAAACCGATCGAACTAACGGAAGGTAACTTCCAAGATGAAGTCATAAAGTCAGAAACACCCGTGCTGGTAGATTTTTGGGCTGAGTGGTGTGGTCCTTGCAAAATGATCGCTCCGGTTGTGGAGGAATTGGCGAAGGAGTACGATGGCAAGCTCAAAGTCGGGAAAATGGACGTTGATGCCAATCAAGATTTGTCGGGTCAACTTGGTATCCGAAGCATTCCAACACTGCTGATCTTCAAAGGGGGACGAGTTGTTGATCAGGTTGTCGGAGCGGTTCCCAAGAGAGTTCTTGTGGAGCGTCTTTCGAAGCATCTCAATTGAATGTTCACCATATTGACTGCGGGAATGCCGATGTGAGTCGGCTTCTCGCATTTTTTTTGTTACCACGTTACACACCGGAGTTTACCCCTCAACACCAAGCGAGACCAACGAATCGTGGAACGGTACAAGAAGCGAACACACACCTGCGGTGAACTACGAAGTTCTCATATCGGTCAAACCGTAACTCTCAACGGGTGGGTTGAGACGGCACGCGATCTGGGCGGGATGATATTCGTTGATTTGCGGGATAGACATGGAAAGACACAAATTGTCTTTGCTCCCCAACATGGTGCAGAAGCTTATAAGATTGCCGAAACGCTTCGCTCCGAGTACGTCATTTCGGCGACCGGAAGGGTTGAACGCCGACCAGAGGGAACTGTGAACCGCGAACTTTCCACAGGGGAAATCGATGTAGCTATCAACGAAGTGAGCCTGCTGAACAAATCCGAAACACCCCCCTTTGTGATTGAAGACGAAACGGACGCTGGCGAAGAACTTCGGTTGAAGTATCGATACCTTGACCTGCGCCGTCCGGCGTTGCAGAAAAATCTCCTCGTGAGACATCGCGCCTACCAGATCACACGGGATTACTACGACAACAAGGGATTTGTAGAGATCGAGACGCCGATGCTGATGAAGAGTACGCCTGAAGGCGCTCGCGATTACCTCGTCCCAAGTCGAATTCACCGAGGAAAGTTCTATGCACTTCCGCAGTCGCCGCAAACCTACAAACAAATACTGATGGTTGCGGGATTTGATCGCTACTTCCAGATCGTCAAATGTTTTCGTGATGAGGATTTGCGTGCGGATCGCCAGCCGGAGTTCACCCAGATTGACGTGGAAATGTCGTTTGCAGATGAGGATGACGTCTTGCAGATGACAGAAGGACTGATGGCACAACTCTTCAAAGAGATTCTCAACACAGAAATTC
>JANONN010000420.1:0-6808 GCA_031420835.1 Ignavibacteriales bacterium
AACCCGAAGACCAAGGTCGACGCCTAGCCTGAACACTTCTACAACATCTTTCTTCCTTGTTCGCAACGGATTCTCTTCTTCCGGCACAGGACGGATAAACGGAAGATTGTTCTCTATTGCTGTCTCCAGATAGAGCGTAACCGCCTCTTCGAGGTTTCTCCTGGCTTCGTCGGCTGTTGCGCCTTGGGACGCAACGTCGAGTTCCGAACACAAAGTGGTATAGCCGTTTTCTTCACGTACCAACATTCCCGTAAACACAAACTTCACGTTTTCCATAGGGTCATCTCCAAGACTTACATGCGTCCGCCGCTGTCATCCTTCATCGTGTGTTCCAAATTCCAACATCATTTCTTTCTTCTTTTTTTGGCCTCTCTCAAGAACCTTATATCCTCCTTGTCTCTGTTGCGACCTGTGGCTTCCTTGTTCTTGATGAGATCGTTAAGACCGATGTAGAAAACAGGAAACCGTTTCCTTCGGAACGAGATTTCTTCCGTTTGTTTGCCTCTCCACGCAGGTCCAAAGTCAACTTCCTGAATATGGCTGATGAGGTCGATCCTGTTAGGCGGAACGCCAAATTGGAAAATCATTCCCTTCTTCATCAGCTCTTCCTTATGTTCTATCCCGGGGATCTTCCCATCCCAAAATTCGGTGATGGCCTCAAACAGGATTCGAGCATTTGCACGCGTTACTTCATAGAACAGATCAATATCACCCGTGAGTCGCGCATGCCCGTAGTATATGACCGCCTCTCCCCCGACAATCAGATACCTCACCTTGTATTTCGCAAGAACAAAAAGAAACTCCGACACATCAAGGGAAAAATACGTTTCGGTTTTCAACGTTTCTTCTTACGAACATTGGAAATCCTTTTCCCAAAGAACCTTTTCTTGAGTTCTTTAGCCACCTTCTGCCGTTCTTCCGGACTCATACCAATCTGCTGAACGATGTCCCATTTCTCGGCTTCTTGATGATTCTCCGCTTTGTTAATCACTCTCTTGATCATGACGCCTTTGGTGATTAGAATGTCACATTTCGAGATCAGGTTTTCTTGAACACCCCGAGGATATTTGCAATCCGATCATTGTAACGATGCTCAACGAGCACATACACAAGTCCGCCGATCAACGAAAGAAAGAGCGATGTCAAGACGATCATGGCTCGCTTAGGGCGTTCCTTCTTCGCCGCCGGTCTCGCCTCGTCCATGACGCTAATGATCGGGATGTTCTTGATCTCTTCGATCTTCACGATCTCGTACTGCTTCTTCAATTCAGTGTAAAGCGTTGCGTTAATGGTAATTTCCCGGATCAGCCGTTCTTGCTCCAACAGGAGTTGCGGCGAATCGAGCACGCGTCTGTTTTTCTCTCTGAACTCCTTAAGCGCGTTTTCCGATCGTTGCAGGTCCTGCTTCACTTCGTCCAGGCGATCCTCGATCCACTTTCGTTGTTCGGTTGCCTTTGTCGTTCGTTTCGTACGGATGAACTTATCAAGCTCGCTGGTCACTCCGTTGATGATATCGGCTGAGAGTTGCGGCTCTCGTGTTTCCATCGAAATCGTCACCACACTCGTTTTGTTGTCCAATCCTACTTGCAACGCCTCACCCAGACTCTTCAATGCCACCTCATAGCTCCACTCCGGTGTTTTCCCTGCGATCTCCCAGTATTGGATGAGATTCACAGGCTCCTTGAACTTCTCCGTCTTGTACTTTGTATAGATAACGTTCGTCAGGACAGCTTCGCTCTTGATGATCGTCGGATACAGTTTCGCCAGCGATCCCTCTCCCCCAACGTTCACTCCCGCCAATGCCGCTAAATCGGAGAGTCCGCCCAAACCCGCCAGTTTGCTTTTCTCTGTCTCCGGCAAAAGCACAGCGGTTGACTTGAAGTACTCGGGCAAGAGCAGACTAATGATGACTGCCAAGACTGTAACTGAGCTGGTGATGATTGCAATAAGTCTTCGTGAATTCCAGAGAACTGAGAGGATCTCTATCCAGTCAATGGAAGACTCGGTCTCGTCTGCGTCAATGGGGAGTTCAGGTATGGTGGAGTTGGGGGCCAAGGCAATTCAAAATGAAAAGTGAAAAATGGATTTAGATTAGTGAACTGGTTGACATGAAATCTTCCATCGGTAGAAATGTGAGAAGCCTGTTCAGTTCGATCTCTGCTTCTTCGCCTCCTTCAAGAATTTCATAACTTCCTTGTCTCTGGGACGACCAACTATCTGTTTGTTTCTTATCAGATCAACTCGCACAATGCAAAAAACAGATTGCCAAAATCCAAAACACTCCTCATTCTGACGTCTGATGTCTGATCTCTGGCCGCTACTTCGTAACCTGCACGAGTGCAACCGCGAGGGCGGCAAGGGCCGCAGTGATCGTTACCAAATCGCGAACGATCGGGAGTATCTTATCTTCTTTCTCGATCTCCTTCGGGACGAAGATTGCACTTCCCGGCAAGATCTCAGGATCGGGCAAGATAAACCATCCCGGTTCCCACTTTTTTCCGGTGGGCAGGAAAACAACAGTTCTTCCTTCGTCGGCTTCGTCCTTATATCCTCCAGCCTGCTCAATGTAGTACTTCAAGCTTGCCCCCTTTTTATAGAGGACGGGAGATGGCAAAAACACTTCTCCGCGGACGTACACAAGTTCCTCAAACCTTGGAATGAAAATAGAATCTCGATGCACCAGAATCAAATTGTCGCCCGTTTTAGGATCCGTCACTGCTTTTTCGAAATCGATTGGCACGACGCCGGTGTTGTTTGACTTTCTGAAAAAGCGCGCGGCAGCCAGATACGCTCCTTCTCTCACTCCACCCGCTCTCTTGATGAGATCTGAGACTCTCTCCCCCTCAAATCGAATCGTATACGCTCCCGGGAACGTCACATAGCCCTGGATATCAACGACACGGGGCGGGGTTATCTTTGGATTTGTTGGAACGAGAACACGATCCAGATCCTCGAGTTGAAAAGCTGCGCTCCCCTTTTGTCGCCAGTATGTTGAATCAACGGCAATCTTGTAGATCAGGCTAAGGACCCCAACACTCGTCGTTTCAATCCGAGAAACTTCCCACTCTTCGAATGAAGCGTTTTCCGTCAATCCACCGGCCAGCACAACAAGATCGCCTACTGTCATCTTTTCGTATCTCGGAAACCCACCTGGATTCCGGACAGCACCTGCGATGCTCACCTGTCTCTGCGGAAAGAACTGGCTTTCTTTGTATACGAACACACTGTCTTCATTCTGCAACTCTATGTTACTTGCTTCATCTCCTAGCAGAGCCTTCCTTACATTGAACTCATAGATCTCATGTCGCAAATTAGGGAGAAGACGAAGAATCGTGCCGCGTTCGAGAAACGTATCGCGATCCAAACTGTCTGCTGCCATGATGAGGTCTTTGATGCGCATTCCAGAACGAAGTTGATATGGTCCTGGCTTCTTAACGTTTCCGCTGATCACCACTCGGTCCTGCGGCAGGTTGGCAATAAATCTGACCGTTACAACATCTCCATCCTCCATGACAAACGGGCTGGAAAGAAAGTCCTCCACTTTGTTGAAATCCAGGTTGACGTCTTGAACGTTCTTTTCGAAGTCAACCCTTTTGGCGAACGGAATGATTCGTTCTATGTGAATACGATTGAAGTACGCATTGAATCTCAATCCCCCGGCAAGTTTGACGACATCGCCGAGACTTTCTCCACCCCTCAACTCATAGAGCGCCGGGCGCACGACTCTTCCCTGCACCGCTACTCGACGCAACGCAGGCCTCACGAAGACAACATCCCCATCTTGCAATCGAACATCGCTAGCGCGACTCCCTTTCACGAGATAATCGTAGAGATCGATCGGATTCAGGTTTGCCCCGGCACGACTGATCTGGATTTCTCGCATTGTCCCGTTCACATTCGGTCCACCTGCAAGATACAATGCGTGCAGTCCCGTTGACATTGAAGAAATCTGAACACCGCCGGGACGCACCACATCACCCAAGACGAAGACCTGGATTGTCCTCAGCTTGCCAAGCGAAACATCGAGGAACGTATTCGCGCCCGGCTGTCCGCTTCGCAGCCCGGAATACACAGCTGACATTCTCCGCAAGAGCCTATCTCGGAATTGCTGGATTGTCGTACCACCTGCACTTACAGGTCCGACATCAGGAACGAGAACGTTCCCCTCACGATTCACTCCAAGCTGATGATAAAGCTTTGCTTCTCCCCACACAGAGATGATCAGTTCATCGCCGGGTCCAAGAACGTAAGACGGAGGCGTGGCAACGTTGATGACAGGTTCGAACAACGATGGGGGAAGTCTAAACACCTCATAACCGAATGGCTCAAGGTCCTTAGCAACTCGAGCGCGACCAGCGAATCCAGGAACGGCGAGTTTCTCCTTCACCTTGATCGCAAGAGCAGAGTCTTCAATTTGGGCAGCAACAACGGGTGGCAGTTGAGGAGTTGAAGGACGAGTTTGTTGTAAGAAGGTGCCCATTGCATCAACGGGCTGCACAGCGCTGGACGGCGGGAGTTGGAGAAACTGTTCAAAGGTGATTCCACGCTCACGCGCAAGCCTAGTCGCCTCTTCGGGAGTCAATCCCATTTCCTGGAGTCGCTTGCTAATTTCCTCGGGGGTGAGGGTGTAGCCACGTTGTTGGAGTGCGCGTTGGATTTGGTCAGTCGGGTTCTGAGCCAATAGAATGGAAAACGAAAAGGTAAGGAAAGCCAATAACCCCATCGCGTACAACCAAATGGCGTTTCTTTCAAACATCCTCCATGACTTCATTAACTTTTGAACTCCCTTCTTAGCTCTGACCACGTTTTCTTCAGTTCTTCCGAAATCACCTTTGTGTCTGCGAGCACCGGCATGAAGTTCGTATCGCCATTCCAGCGGGGGACAACGTGGAAATGTACGTGCCCTTCGATCCCTGCACCTGCTACGCGACCTAAATTCGCGCCGAAGTTGAATCCCTGCGGCTTGCTGATCTTCTGCAAAGCCTTCATGCAATCCCCAGCAACTTTGATCACATCCGCCGACTCACGCGCAGAAAGCTGGTCCATCCCTTTTGTATGTTTGTAGGGAACGACAAGAAGATGACCGCTATTGTACGGGAACAAGTTCATCACAACGTAGATGTTCTTCCCACGCCACACGACGAGGTTCTTTCTATCATTCCTTGATTTGGCAATTTTGCAAAAAAGACATCTTTTAGTTTTTTTCTTGCTCTTGAATGTTTCGATATACGTGGAGCGCCATGGAGAATAAAGTCGTTTCAATCTCGATGCCTTCTAGGGGATACAAAAAAGAGTCTTCAGTTGCTTTCTGACGACTCCAATGTGGTTAGTCGCGGGGGTTCACGAAGAGAGACAAGCACTGCAGCCTAATTGAGAGAACTTCTATACATTTCAAACGGCCGTTCGTTATTAAGAAACCTCTCCCGTTGAGCAAACCGTTCAAATATAAAAAGGATTACGCCCCTAAACAAGCCCTTTTTTCCAACCGGCTTACGGTCAACTTTTTCAACCGATAGACGAGCTTGATCGCCTAAGTCCTTCTCCGCAGGGATAGAGAGTCAGATCTCACGCCGCTTCCACTTTTCCCTTTTCAGATGCTGCAATTACTTTCTCGGCTTGGTCTCTTGGTAACTCGTCGTAATGTGAGAACTTCGAGCGGAACATTCCTCTTCCTTGCGTCATTGAGCGGAGAATCGTTGAGTATTTGTGCAACTCTGACATTGGAACAAGGGATTTGATGATCTGGAAATGTCCGTCTGTTTCCATCCCGAGGATTTTTCCTCGACGACCAGAGATATCTCCCATGACATCTCCCATGTATTCGTCTGGAATCGTTACCTCAATCTCGCTGACAGGTTCAAGTAACACGGGCTTCGCTTCCATGAATCCCTTTTTGAATGCCATCGAACCCGCAATCTTGAATGAAAGTTCGTCGGAGTCCACCGAGTGATGCGACCCATCGTGTATTGTGACGCGAACATCTACAACTTGATATCCTGCCAGTACACCTTTCTGCATCGCCTCCACAACTCCCTTCTCAACAGCGGGAATAAATCTACCCGGAACAACTCCTCCAACCACGTCATCCACAAATTCGAAACCAGCGCCACGCTGCCGCGGCTCGAGTTTCAAATGAACATGTCCGAATTGTCCTCGTCCACCCGATTGTTTCTTGTGTTTGTACTCCATGTCAGCAACGACAGCGCGTATGGTTTCCTTGTACGGAATTCTCGGCTCGGTCAAGTCAACCTCCACGCCATACTTTTCTTTCAGTCGTCTGGTGACAATCAATAAATGAAGCTCTCCTTGACCCGCAATAACAGTCTGGCTCAACTGCCCATCAACGTGAACGACAAACGTGGAGTCTTCTTCATGCAGGGCATGAAGTCCGGTAGCAATCCTATCCTCATCTCCTTTTGATTTGGACACGATGGCCATTCGAATGACAGGCCCGGGGAAGACGATCGGCGGGAAGAGAACCGGAAATGTCTTGTTCGTCAACGTGTTGTTTGTGTGCGTGTCGCGCAATTTGACAACCGCGCCAATATCACCAGCGATGAGCTTGCCGACTTCCTTCCGCTCTTTCCCGTTCATCAAGAACAATTGCCCCAATCTTTCCATTTTTCCATTTGATTCGTTTATCATGTCTATGCCGGCGGTGATCGTTCCTGAGTAAACCCGGAAGTACGAAAGCTCACCCACATGTTGCTCGGAAACGGTCTTAAACACAAAGAGCGCCTGTTGACCTGCGGGGTCTGGCTTTATGTCTATCTCTTGGTTCGTTTTCAAGTCCTTCGCCTTGACGGCA
>JANONN010000421.1:0-3703 GCA_031420835.1 Ignavibacteriales bacterium
GCCGGAACGAGAAGAAGAAGTTATGAAGAACGTAACGGGGAAAAACCCCGGGCCGCTTTCTCGCCAGGCACTTCGCAGGCTTTTTGAGCGAATCATCGACGAGTCGCGGGCCATAGAACGTATAGCAATGCAGAAGGGAAATGATGGAGAGTCAAATCCTAATAAGCCTTAAAGTATTCTTGAAGAGGGTTCAGGAGTTTCTCAGATCGACAACATTCAAGCGGTGGGTACTTCCGCCAGCAATATTCATCCTTGTACTGCTGGTCAGCGCGTATATTGTGTTCTGGATCTCGAATGCGTTTGACACGCCAGCCTCTGGTGGGGATGAGAAGGTTATTTTTGTGTCACGCGGTGCTACCTTTAAGACTGTCTCGGATTCGTTGGAAAATGCAGGCATCCTCAATTCGCGATTCACATTCAAGGTCGCAGGAAAGCTCTTGGGATACACAACTTCGATGAAAGTAGGGAAGTATGTCTTCAAGAGTGGCATCTCCAACAGTGAACTCTTACATGATCTCTTCTATGGAACATCACGCAAGTTGATTCTGGTTGCAATCCCAGAAGGGATTCGGATGAAGTCGATCTCAAAACGGTTCGCCATCGCGCTTGGTTTGAGTGAAGAAAAACTTCTTGCCCTGTGCAGTGACTCGACGTTCATTCGATCACTTGGTCTTCATGTCTTCGGCGAGTCTTCGGCGAGCGACTCGACTGAGCTCGTCGAAGTCTCAGCCGAGCCGCTCAGCCGAGCCGTCCCGAACCTTGAGGGATACTTACTCCCCGATACATATTCGTTCCATTGGCAACCTGAGGAGCGTGAGATCATTTCCAGCATGGTCGAAGCGTTCAAGACTTTCTATGCTGACAGTCTTTTTGCCCGGCAACGGGAGCTTAAGATGTCCCTGAATCAGGTGTTAACGTTTGCGTCGATCGTCGAGGGTGAGACGCGACTTGATAATGAGCGGGCGATCATCGCGGGGGTCTATCATAATCGACTCAAGAAGCGCATGCGCCTCGAAGCGGATCCTACGGTGCAATATGCGCTCCCCGACGGTCCGCGCAGACTTCTCTACCAAGATCTGAAAGTTGAATCACCGTATAATACCTACAAGAATTTCGGTTTGCCTCCGGGTCCGATCAACAATCCGGGTCGTCTTTCCATCCTTGCAACTCTTTACCCCGATGATCACGGCTATCTTTTTTTTGTAGCGGACGGACAGGGTGGTCACTGGTTTTCCAAATCATACAATGAACACTTGCGTAACGTCAATTCGTTTCGCCGGGTGCGACGAGAAATTCAAAAGCAATTGAATGGAGGATAACCTATCCCGACGATCCGAGTTATCTCCTCCATATCTTATCGTCTTTCTCTTACTCTCTTAGCGCTCGCGCTGCTGTTCGCAATCAGATTCCTCCAAGGATGCGCCGGACAGTTCGCTCCATCCGGCGGACCGCTTGATACCACGCCGCCGCAAATCATTTCGACGTATCCAAAACCGAACAGTATTCATTTTGCCGACAACAAGATCGCGATCGAGTTTGACGAGCACGTGGATAAACGAAGCCTGGAGGAATCCGTGTTCATTTCACCCTATGTGGGTGAACTGGAATTTGACTGGAGCGGCCGTGAAGTGGAGATTCGCTTCTCCGAACTTCTGAAGAGTAACACGACGTATGTTATCAATATTGGGACCGATGTGGTTGATCTGCGAAATCGAAATCGTATGGCCCAGGCATTCACCCTTGCGTTTGGTACGGGGGCGACGATTGACCGCGGGGTTATCGGCGGAACCGTCTATCCCGCGAAGGAAGGGGATAAGCCTGAGGGCGTCATGCTCTTCGGCTATCAATTAGATGGAATGAGCAGCGACACGCTCGACCCACGCTCCTTGAGACCCGACTATATAACGCAGACGGGGAAGGAAGGAACATTCCTTCTCTCGCATCTTCGATTGGGGCACTATCGTTTGTTTGCTGTGCGAGACGAATTCCGGAATCTCTTATACGATCCCGAAGCGGATGACTTTGCTGTTCTTCCCTACGACGTTGAATTGAGTGAAGACGACTCGACACAATTCGGACTCGTAATGCGATTGGCAAAAGAGGATACAACCGCGCCGAGGTTGATCAAAGTTGCTGCAAAAGATCAACGGCACTTGGTGATGGAATTCTCCGAACCAATAGATACTTCCACTGTCGCCTTGAATGGAATGACGATACGGGATACGTTGTCGAATACGCCGCTGAATGTACTCTCTGTTTCAGCGATGTTGCCCAAGCGCACGGAGTTCTTCGTTGTAACCGAAAAGCAAGAGCCTGATCGTGCGTACAGAGTAACCATCGCGGGTTTCAGAGACTTTTCGAAATTAGAGATTCATCCGCTTGCGTCGTCGCTTGGGTTTATCGGAGAAAGCGCGCCTGACACGCTTGTGCCGAGTGTTAAGGCTTTCTCACAGAAAGATTCTGCGCGTGGGGTGGAACTTCAACCTGATATTCTCGTGAGCTTTGGGGATGCAGTGGCGAAAGAACATCGCGCCAATGTTGCGCAGCTTTCCGATTCGTCGGGCAACATCGTTCCCATTGAAACACGCTGGCTTAACGACATCTCTCTTCTTGTCACACCCGTTCGAAAGCTTGCAAGCAAAATGTGGTACACATTGAGTGTGGATGAACGGAAGCTCCGGGATCTACAAGGCAACGGTGGTCGGGACACGACGCGCACACTTCGGTTCCTGACACTGGATGGTGATGCGCTCAGTAGCATTGAAGGAGTAGTGACCGACGGGGCAAGAAGTGACACGATTGGTGGAATCTTGATACGAGCACGACAAGCACCGGCAAAGGAGCCTCGAGTGTATGAAGCGCGCTTGCCAAAGCCCGGAAATTTTGTGATGCGAGATATGGCGGAAGGGAAGTATATGCTTGAAGCGATTCGAGACCGGAATGGAAATCAGAAATTTGATGCGGGAGTTCCCTTTCCGTTTGTGCCGTCGGAACGCTTTACAGTTCTGTCCGATACGCTCAAGCTCCGCGCCCGCTGGCCGTTGGATGGAGTGAAGATTGAGTTGAAGTGAAAAAGGACACGTGTTGGAGAATGATGTCCTTCGTCTTGACTCTATTCAACATGCACGCGATGAATTGGTCGATTAGAATCTTCCAGACTTCATGGTTCAACCACAGATTGGATTGCTTATAGCTGATACTCCTGAATGAATTCGAATTGGAGTTTCACGACTTCCCCTTGTTGCCGTTCTTTTTCTTTGGCAACTTCTTCACACTCTTCAGCATCTTCTTGTCTTCTTTTTTTTCCACCCGACGCTTCAATTTCTTGACGTCTTCTTCCGGCGGCAATGCTTCAGGTCTAATGCCTCGGTCAAGGAGAACCTCTCGCACACCCTCATGGCTCTTAACATGCTCTCGAGTTATTTTCTCCTCGCCTCTTAGGTCATCTCGCTTCACGTTGAAGTTAGTAATTTCGGTCGCAAAGTCTTTTGCTTTGATAGTAATGGTAGGAAGAAAATCAGCGAGAGCTCTGCTTTGAGGTATGCCTAGCTTGCCCTTCATCTCGTGAGTTGCATAACCGCCAAACAGTGCCTTATCTCCTTTGCTTCTGATTCGTGCAAATCCTTGTTCATCAACTCCTCGTTCGTAGATGATTCCTGAAAGTTCACGTTCCGAGTGTGTGAGCTTTTCCCGTGCTTGCAAT
>JANONN010000422.1:0-2250 GCA_031420835.1 Ignavibacteriales bacterium
TTGATGCGGATTGCCTGTTTGTAGGATTCTATCGCTTCCTCGTAGCGCCCCAGCTAGCTATAAGCCACACCAAGATTGTAGTGTGCCTTGGCATAATCAGGCTTGATGCGGATTGCCTGTTTAAAGGATTCTACGGCTTCCTTCCGGCGCCCCAGCTCGCCATAAGCCCCACCAAGATTGTTGTGTGCCTCGGAATAATCAGGATTGATGCGGATTGCCTGCTTGTAGGATTGTATCGCTTCCTGAGAGCGCCCCAACTCGTCCTTGCAATACCCGATTGCGAAATAGGCTTTAGCGTAGCGGGGGTTCTTCTTCACCGCCTCTTCAAAATAGGGAAGGGCTTCTTTATACTCCTCTGCCCAGAGAAAACTAAGCCCTCTAACGTAAGCTTCTTCTGCGGAGGCAAGCCATTCCTTTGCTCCGCCCGCTTTCCATTCGGCGAGGGTCTGCCCCTTGCCGGGTGCAAGTTTTGCCACCCTCTCACCAGGAATGGCAAAGTTCAGGTTTTGTCCCTCAACGATTAGAAAAGTTGCCACACCAATGACTTCACCTTTCATATTGATCACGGGACTACCGCTGGAGCCTGAAGATACGGGTGCGGTAATCTGAATGATCTTTCCAAAGTCCGGAATTTCCCGAACCGCTGAGACAATGCCATCCGAGACCGTTCGCTCAAGCCCCAATGGGCTGCCAATAACAATGACCCGTTCACCCACTTCAGGAAGAAAAGTGCTTACAGACAAAGGATGCACAGCCTTCGGGGGAATATCCACCGAGACCTGAATGAGATCCCCTTCCTTATCCTCTGCCACAACCCGCGTTATCGAGTAAACCTTCCCTTCTGCCGTTTTGACCTCAGCACGGCTTGCCCCTTGAAGCACATGACGATTAGTAATGACATCGCCTTTCTTGCTGATAAAAAATCCACTCCCCTGGCCGAGAATTTTCCCTTCCTTATCGTAAGTTAGGATAACAACAGCGGATGGGTCAATCTTTTTGACAATCGCTGATAAGTTTTCCTGCGCCAGTGATGAGGAAAGAACTGCGGAACAGAAAAGAAAGATAGACAAGAGCATCTTAATCCAGCGCTGCATCTTCATGATGTGCCTCCAATTTGCTCGTTCCCACGCTCAGCGTGGGAACGCTTGGTTTGCCGCTCTGCGGCGAGTTCTTCTTCAGAACAAGCAAACGCGGAGCGTCTTAGCTTTTCGTTCCGACGCAGAGCGTCGGAACGAGAAAGGGCTTACAGAAGCTATCCGGCTTTTCCCACTTTCTCAAACCGTTGGATGACTCTCGTCTCTCCGTGCGCAAGTCGAGAAACTACGGCAACATCCCCATCCAACTCAACCAACTTTTCCTTTGCGGCTTGAACAGCCTCCTCTTCCGAATCAAATTGCAGATGGAGGAGGTTCTTCGGAACATCAAGCGTTTTGGTGATCAGCACTCGGTATGTCACGTTGCGATTCTCCATAGATTGAGATGTGGTGATGGTGTCATGTGGTGATTGTGTAAATGTGATATATTGATCATTGATCATTGATCGAGCTCGCTTCCAACAGAAGCTCTGCAATATCCTTTACCTGAACGGTCTCGGCCATTTCTTTCGCCTTCACGCCGTCGGTCATCATCGTCATACAGAACGGACAGGCGGTTCCGATCACGTTCGGCTGCAACGCAAGCGCCTCCTCTGCGCGCTCGATGTTCACGCGCTTTCCTTCATGTTCTTCCATCCACATTCGACCGCCACCCGCACCACAGCAGAACCCCTTATCACGCGAGCGTTTCATCTCGACAAGCTCGACGCCCGGAATGGTTTTCAACGTTTCCCGAGGCGCGTCATAGACGTCATTGTAACGACCAAGATAGCACGGATCATGGAACGTGATCTTCGCCTTCTGCTCTTTCGAGACTTTGATCTTCCCTTCCTCGACAAGCTGCTCAAGAAATTCGCTATGGTGGATCACGTCGTAGTTTCCGCCGAACTGTGGGTATTCGTTCTTTAGTGTGTTGAAACAGTGCGGACAGGAAGTAACGACCTTTTTCACGTTATAGCCGTTCAGCGTCGAAACATTCGCCTTCATGAGTGTCTGCGCCAAGTACTCGTTGCCGATGCGTCGAGCCGGATCGCCGGTGCATTTCTCCTCTGTTCCAAGGATCGCGAATTTGATTCCGGCCTGTTGCATCAGCTTGGCAAACGCCTGAGTGACCTTCTTATAGCGATTATCGTATGAGCCTGCACAACCGACCCAG
>JANONN010000423.1:0-4077 GCA_031420835.1 Ignavibacteriales bacterium
CTTCTCCATCTATTTCTCTTTCTTCTCACCTTCTTTACCACAACAGTGGCGGGAGTTCAGTGGGTCGGTCTGGATCCTTTTGAACTGGGCAATTTTCCTGCCGGACTTCCCTATTCCATTGCGATCCTTTTTGTTCTTGGATCGCACGAGTTTGGACACTACTTTGCGGCCCGCCATCATGGTGTAAAAGCTACTCTTCCCTACTTTATTCCTTTCCCCCCGATACCGATGTTCCTTAACTTCGGAACACTCGGTGCTCTCATCAGAACACGAACGATCGTACCTTCAAAGAAGGTAATGTTTGATATCGGAATTGCCGGACCAATCGCCGGATTTCTAGCTTGTCTGATCGTTCTCGTATACGGATTCGCAACGTTGCCGGGGAAAGAGTACCTTCTATCAATACATCCCGACTATGATTTTCTGGCTAATCAGGTCCCTGGCTCACAGGGGATTCCGCTTGAATTCGGTCAGACGCTCTTATTCTCCGCCTTTTCCTCCTTCCTCACAGAGCCAGCTACACAGTTTGTTCCACCAATGTCTGAGATGTACCACTATCCATTTCTATGTGTCGGTTGGTTTGGCTTGTTTGTTACTGCGATGAATCTTATTCCCATTGGACAATTCGACGGTGGACATATTATCTATGCGATGTTTGGAGAGGAGCACAAACAAATCGCACGGGTTTCATTTCTCGGACTTATGGTCCTTGGACTTCCGTCTGTCGTCGATTCATTTGGCCGTATGGCCATTTCGTTCTTCTCTGATCAACCGATCCCCAAAATAATTCCGTTTTCCGAGTATAGCTGGAGCGGCTGGTTTATCTGGGCGATGATCTCATACTATTTCGTCAAGATCTACCATCCACCTGTTCCTGACGAGACTCCGCTTGACGAGCTTCGAATGAAGATCGGTTGGTCGGCAGCTCTCATTTTCGTATTGAGCTTCTCTTTCGTTCCATTCACCATACCTATTTGATTAGGATTCCGCCCTCTATCCCATCTTGCTACCGCTGTCACAAGTTCGCTCTTGTGTATCCAACGTTGACAATTGTCGTACCAAAGAGGCTATTCTGTAGAACCCGCTGAAAGATTGACACAAATGACGCCTCAAGGAAAACACATTAGCATTTCTACAATTTACTTCATCCTAATCTTCGCAATCATAGGGGGATGTGAGAAGCAACCATCTCACCCAATTGATTCAACCATCGAGGTCTCGTCGCTCCAATCAGCCACCCTTTCGTTGTCCACGATCAATACAGACACAATCAACGTTGGACCGGAACGAAAACCAGACGATCTTCTTCCAATTAGACTGCGAGCGTACGCTACTCCTTATCCCCTTTCCCCAGAGGGAGCGAAAACCCGCTTCTCTCTGGTGCTGGGGGAAACCCAACGCATTCTCGCCTCCGGAGATCTTCGCAATGATGGAATTGCCCCGGATGCAATAGCAAGCGATGGGACTTTCTCAGGATACGTAGACTTCCAAATTGAACGGTCAGCCGTATCTCTGTTGCAGCTTGAACTTTGGTCTGAAGACAAAAACAGGAACCGTGGCACAAGCACGATTCTCTCAATAACGATCATCAGGTCAAACCAACCACCCGCTCTTAGTAACCTTGCGGCACCAGATACTGTCCCGATCGGAAATCAGAACCGGACGATATTGTTGCAGGTAAGAGCGAGCGATCCAGACGGGCAATCTGATATTCGACGTGTAATTTTCAATTCGTTTCGACCGGATGGTTCCCCATCTTTAGGCAATCCATTTTCCATGTTTGATGATGGAGATACAGCCAACAGTGGCGATCCAGTACGGGGTGATGGCATCTTTAGCCTCCGTGTAGCCCCGTCGCCACCAACGGCATCTCAAACGTATCGGTTCGAATTTCAAGCATTTGACCGCTCCAATGCCGGGAGCAACATCATAACTCATTTCATCACGATCGTACCATGAGAACGCTCCTCCTCATTCTTCTCGGAACGTCAATGCTCAAAGCTCAGGTGCAATCGTATTTGATGACCACTCCGGGGCCGTCCGGACTTCCCGTAAGTAACAGCGTATTCGACATCCTGCGTGTGGGAGATACTCTGTGGTTCGGGACTGGAAAGGGACTTACCCTTACATCGGATAATGGCATATCCTGGCACCATTTCCGGAACACGCTCGGCTTTGACTCAAAAGGTATCTCAGCAATGGCGCGTCGTGGAAATCTCATGGTGGTTGCCACTGCGTATACCTATGAGCAAGGTTCTGAACGAACCACTGCGGGGGGTGGACTCTTTTTGAGTACTGACAACGGTGCATCATGGCGGTTCATAGCACAACCGAAAGATGTTGGCACTGTAGATACCGTCACGTACGGCATAAACAAGATTCGAAGTCTTGCGATCACAACCGAAGCCAATAACATCACGTACGACATCGCGATAACTGACAGTGCAATATGGATTGCAAGCTTTGCAGGAATGCTGCGAAAGTCAACCGATCTGGGCATGACTTGGAGCAAGGTGGTTCTCCCTCCAGATCATCTAAATACTATCAATCCGCAGGACACACTCGATTTTGATCTTTCACCGACTGGCGGAAGCCTAGGGCTACGGGGCAATCTTAATCATCGTGTGTTCTCTGTAATTGACGGAACTGGTTCCACGCTTTGGGTGGGGACGGCAGGTGGCATCAACCTGAGCACAGACGGTGGACGTTCATGGCGGAAGTTCTCTCATCAAAACCAGCTACAACCGATCTCAGGAAATTTTGTTGTCGCGCTGAGCGAGCAAGTTCTTCCCGGCAAACGAGTTTTATGGGCTGCAACGGTTAACGCAGAGCAAGATGAAATTCGTGGCGTGAGTTTCTCGGATAACAACGGAACGACATGGAAGACAACGTTGCTCGGAGAATTTGCGCATGACTTTTCGTTCAAGGATAGTGTTGTGTACGTCGCAACCGACCGAGGCCTGCTTCGCTCCGCCGATTTTGGATCAACGTGGAATAGAACCGGCGTAGTGCATGACAAGGGAACCTTTCAACGATTTGTGTCACATCAGGTCTTTGCTGTCGCCACAAAGGGAGACACAATCTGGATCGGAGGTCCCGAAGGTTTTGCCTACACAATTGACTCGCCTTCCCAACCTTTTGGTTTGACCTGGAAGATCTTCCGGACTTATCAACCGGTCGCGGGCAAAGCAACCACCTATGCATATCCAACTCCATTCTCTCCTGATGATGAGCCGGTGCGGATACATTTCGCAATGTCTGGGAGTGGAACTGTCACCATTCGCATCTTTGACTTTGGGATGCAACCAGTCCGAACGCTACTGCGAAATGCTCAACGCAGCAGTCAGTTGGAATATGATGAAGTGTGGGACGGCAAAGACGATACAGGCCGTCGTGTTGCCAACGGAGTGTACTTCTACCGTCTAGAAGCCGACGGGTCGGAACCACAGTGGGGAAAGATCTTCGTTCTTCAATAATGACATTTCGAAAACAACATAGTTCCTTTCTCTCTCTCTTTTTCGTATTTTTCCTTATGCTTGGTACGAAAGCGTCGGGACAAGTTGGTGGCTTCGCCGGCGCTCCGTTCCGAATGGGATTTGGAGCAAGGGGTATTGGAATGGCCAATGCGACCGTCGCATGGAACAATGGAGATGTTGTCGGATACAACAATCCGGCCCTTGTCCCGTTCCAGGAGACAGCCACAGGAGCCGTGTCGGTTGGAGTGTTATCGCTTGACCGATCATTGAACTTCCTGTCATACACCCAGAGGCTGAAACCATCAGCGGGCGTTTCATTTGGTATCATTAATGCCGGAGTTGGTGATATTCAGGGGAGAAATCGCGATGGAGAAGTGACAGAGAAATATTCAACTTCTGAGAATGCCTTCGCTTTCTCTTTTGGATTGAAGATGAACGACGATCTTTCCTTCGGTGTGAGCACGAAGATCCTCTACTACTCGTTGTTTTCAGAAGTTAGCAGCACAACCGTTGGCTTCGATTTGGGCGCTTACTACAAAGTTGCGCAGGGATTGAGCCTGGGATTGGCAATTCAAGACATCAATTCGAAATACAAGTGGGA
>JANONN010000424.1:0-3067 GCA_031420835.1 Ignavibacteriales bacterium
CATGAGCGAGGTTGAACCTACCAAGCGGTGAGAGAATAATGCCTCCACGGAAACTCGCGGCCTGATGGATCTCGAAATCAACGAAGGCAAACTCCAACTTGATTTCTTCGGTGCCGTGCTCAAACTCCAACTCCGATGCGATGCGAATCCGGTCGTAGATAACGGAATGAGTGAAGAGATTGAAACGGCGCGCTTCGAACAAAACTTCTTCTGTTATTCCCTGGACTCGCTCGAATTTCCACACAGCTTCGATGTAGCCACCGATGGCCGTTCTTCCCAAAAGGCGTGTGGCGAACGGCTTGTCGTAGTAACCGCCCGCAACAAAAGGTCGCTGTTGTGTCGTGTCCGTCTGACCGAAAAGGAGAGACGAGGATAAGAGGAACAAACTGACGGCTGTGCGCTTCATGCTAATTGACAATCTTAAGCGTGATGATAATTTCATTCCCTTCGATTCTCGCATCGTAGCGATCGAGCGGAAACTCCGCTGGTCCGCGGACAACCTCCCCTTCCAGTGTATAGGTCGAACCATGGCACGGACACCGCAGGAATGATGGCTCTTTACGAACCGTGCATCCCAAATGAGTACACTTTGACGAGACGGCCACAGCAGAGTCAGCCTCTTTTCTTACAACGATCAGCGAGCCCGGATCCCCTGTGAACTCAATCTCGATTGCACCACCAATTGTTTGGAGTTCCTGATGTTCTTGAAGCGAAAGACTGATTCTCCCTCCACCAGAACGCACAACGTACGATGCAAGTCCAGTCGAGCAACCGGGGATTGCACTGAGCAGCGCACCACCGAAGGCGACTGACCCGAGACGTTGAAGGAAGTCACGACGCTGAAAATCGGCGTCTTTTCTCCCATCGGCATGATCATTGAGTTGTTTCTTCATTCATTTTTCCTAGAGCGAGAGAAGGAAAGCGACCAGCGCTTGCTTATCGGCTTCTGAAAGTGCGTTGAAAAGACTTCGCGCAGCCGAGGCCTCCCCACCATGCAATCGAATTACTTCCCGAAGGTCGGATGTGCGCCCATCATGGAGAAAAAATCCCGTACCGCCGAGATGCTCACCCACGAGTCGTAGTCCCCACAAGGGCGTCGTTCGCCATTCGGTTCCTGTTGATTGCCCCTCGGCAAAATTATCCGCAAGCTCGGGTCCCATATCATGCAAAAGAAGATCAGAGTACAATGGCACATCAACATTGCTCAACGCTGAGATAGTGGGATGCGTCCCGGTTCTTAGTTTGGGGATATGGCATGACGCACAGCCATTCTGCATAAACACCTGTTCACCACGTTCAACTTGCGTTATGATTGGTCCACGTTTTGTCGGAGCGAGGGTGCGGAGGTAGAAGATGACATCCTCGACAGTCGCAACTGAGACCTCAGGATCGGGAACATTATCGCCGAGCGTTCCATGTTCTGGATGCGGGTTTTCGCGCGGAAGAAAATCGGATGTAATTCCCATATCCTGATGATAAGCGGTGACAACTTGCTGAAGCAACGATGAAACTCCTGCCTTCCGTCCGAAGCGCCCCAAATATTTTCCGCCATACGGCCCCGGTTGATCGGTGAGCCACGTCGGCGCATCAACAAAATTCGCCCGGCCAGAAATCCCGTCGCTGTTCGAGTCATTCGGATCGGCGTTGGCGAGAATGGCGTCGTCGGGAATATTCTCGATCATCCCAATACCAAACACCACCGGTCCGCTCCTCCGCGAGATCGCATTTGCATGTGCCGGGATTGTCTCAGCGGGAACGCCGGGAATACTTCTGTCTTGCAATTGCGCTCCACCAAACTCAGTCAATGGATCGAACGACCCACCATTATTTCTTCCAAATCGAATCAAGTTCGTTCGTGGGTGACCCTTCCCATCTCCGGAATGACACGACTCGCACGAGGGTTGGTTGAAGATCGGTCCAAGCCCTTCAGCCACCGAGAACGTTTTCTCGAACGCCACATCGCCGCGGGCGAAGGCGAGATGCTGGGCGGGCGTAAGTCCCGCAAGCGGCTGGTCGAATGCTTCTCCCTCAGCCACAGGCTCGGTGAAAAGCAGGTCGCAGCCAGAGGCCCAAACGATTGCCAGGAAGAATATCGAAAGAATCAGAGCTGATCTAAGAAGAGATGATTTGTTTGACATGGAATACCGAATAATAGATTTAGGATAACCTAAATCTATGGAACGGAAGACCTAATGTCAAGGAGAAAGTTTTGGATGGGTCAAGGATTAGGGGATAAGGCAGGAAAGCGCACGGGTGATGTGGGTGAGGTTATGAACTCGCTGGACCTACTCACACCATCAGCACACCAAACGCTTTTGAACACTCTGTAAAGCTCTTCGGTCTGTATTTCTCGTACTCCTCCTGCCTCACATAGAGCCATTTGTATTCCACCCCTGAGTCTTTCTTGTTTACATCTTCGCACCACTGCTTCAATCGGTCAATCTTCAAAGTGTCTTCCGTGTCTTCTCTCCCTTTTGTCTCTACAATCCAAATCTCTTTTTCAGACTTCTTGACGATAAAATCTGGATAGTAATTCGAGATGTCTCCATTTTTTGTTCGGTAATCAAGTCGGAAACCGACAGCAAAATAATTTTTTACGTAGGAAATAATATCCTCGCACGAATCAAGAAAGCTTGCAAACTCCAGTTCAAACCCGCTGTCGCCAATGATTTTGTTAAATGGGCTTTTCATTGGAATAAGATAGCCTTGCTCCTTTACTACGAAGGGTCTGCATTTGCTGATTTTGATGTAATCTCGTATCTCAGCCTCTCCTTTGTCCAGTATCGTCAGTTCGTTGATTTTCCTTTTGAAGGTTTCTTGGATTGTCTTTGTTATTTCAAGCTCCGATAAATTGCGCAATATGTTGAGGTCTTCCAGATCGACAATGCGATCGAAGAGATAATTTTGCACAAACTCCTTAACCTTGCCATAGAGAATATCGTACCCACTTACAAGTCTCAGGTCTTTCATGATGGCTTGAGTGAAGTAGCCTATGACGCTCTGATAACTGGCAACCGTGTCTGAGTCAAGAATGGTCGTATGAGTAATCTCGCCGGACGCGATATCT
>JANONN010000425.1:0-1816 GCA_031420835.1 Ignavibacteriales bacterium
TTCTAAAGAGATTTCGTTCAATCGAATCGGAACTGATGAAGCGGGGAAAAACAATGGAAGAATCTACTCTTGCAGAAATGGATGAGATCTGGGACCGACAGAAGGATCAATAGCAGGCCAGCAATCCACCTTAGTCTTTCGTTTCCGCTCCTCCCCCTTTATTGCCGCCGTTTTGTGACTCATGAAATCGGTCATAGGCGTCTATGATTTCCTTCACGAGTCGATGCCGCACGACGTCATTGCGATCAAGATAGACAAACGCGATGCCTTGAATGGTGCGCAACACTTCCTGTATCTGGACCAATCCTGACACGGTTTTCTGCGGTAGATCAATTTGTGTGATGTCACCCGTGATAATTGCTTTGGAGTGCGCCCCTAAGCGAGTGAGGAACATCTTCATCTGCAAAGCTGTCGCGTTTTGTGCTTCATCCAAAATCGCGAACGCATTGTGCAGCGTTCGACCACGCATGTAGGCAAGGGGAACAATCTCAATGATGCGCTTCTCCAGATAACTCTTGAGTTTGTCGGCAGAGAGCATGTCATCCAACGCATCGTAGAGTGGGCGTAAATACGGATCTACTTTCTCGCGGAGATCGCCCGGAAGGAACCCGAGGCTTTCCCCTGCCTCAACGGCGGGTCGTGCAAGAACGATTCTCGTCACATCGCGATTCTTCAAAGCTGCAACTGCCATTGCAACGGCAAGGTACGTCTTTCCGGTTCCTGCGGGACCGATCGCAAACGTAATATCGTTTCGACGAATCTGTTGAACGTATGATTTCTGTCCGGGCGTCCGCCCCTTAACGATTCCCGATTTCGTGTAGAGGATCGCCGCATCGCCTTCTTCGGATGAAACCTCGGAAGGAACTTCGGGATGTGTTCCATTCACAGACACAAGGTCTATGACAGTATCAACATCGTCCGGTGTGAGATTGCCGTTCTTATTAAGGATGTAGATGAGTTCTTTGAAAACCTTTTCGATTTTGACGATATCCCCTTGCTGACCGCGAAGTGTTATTTGATCATTGCGTACTGTTATTGTTGCGTCGAATCTGTCTTCTATCAATTGCAGGTTCACATCGTTGAACCCAAGGAGCTGGACTGCATCAATGCCAGCCAACGGAACCTTTCGTTCTATCAAAGGCGGGAACCTCCTCTTGTTTGGTTTCCAAAAACACGAAACGCCCTGACCACCGCGTTTCGCGGCCGGGGCGTTCCATGTTTTGAAATTCTATGAACCACTATGTGACGCGTGAGTGCTTCTTCTCCTTCGTCAGGATGTTTTCTTTTGCCAGTACGATCGCACCGCCGCCTTTTCTTCGTTCGTCAATGGCGCCTTCGCCGGAATCTTCAGCTTCTGTCCCGGGTGAATAATATCCGGATTCTTGATCTGGTCTCGGTTCCCTTGCCAGATCTTCGGCCACAAGAATGCATTGTCGTAGATCTTAGGTTTCTTGGCAATGTTCCAGAGACAATCTCTGTCGCGAGCCCATGTGCCGACCGTATAGGTCATTCCCAGCTGGCCAGATTCGATCAACTGCTGCATGGTCTTCTTCAACGCATCGAGTCTTGTTTGGGCGTTGTTCAGCCGGTTGTAATGCTCGGGTTTAGCGGCAAGTTTGTTCTTTCTCATCTCATCGATCAACTTCTGGATCTCATCGATCTCTCCTTTGCGCGCCCACAAATCCTGGTTTGAAAGTCGGGAAAGCTCATCCAATCTGCTTTCGAGACGACCGACCTGATCGTTGAAGTTTTTCAACTCTTCGGGTGTTGCGCCGACCATGGCAAGGAGTTCATCTTTGCATTGCTTCAACGCCGC
>JANONN010000426.1:0-3292 GCA_031420835.1 Ignavibacteriales bacterium
TCTGTCAACTTCGTCAACGGTGGGTGTAAGGTGCTCAATGTTTCGATCTACGATCAAAACAATCAGTTGCTTGCGCGCACCAGAATTTATCCCGATTTCAGAAAAACCAACTTCAGCTAACAGCGGGCATTACGACGCTCCCGTTTTTGTGAAGGATTATTGTGGTCGCTCCATGCTTAACCATTCCGTTTCACTACATTTGTTAAGCACGGCGTAATGCCCGCAGACGTTATGCGATATGTTTTTTGTTGTTCATCGGGTTTGAATGTGTCCTGTTAATTTAGGAGATTGGTACAATCAAGCGCTATCCATTTACATAAGGACATCAGAATGGCTGTTAAAGAAGGAGTGAGGAGAATTCCCGCACCGATATCGCAACTCAAGACATCTAGGAAAGTCATCGCTTTTGGCTGGTATGGCGGAAAGTTCTCGCATCTTGATTGGCTCCTCCCATTACTTCCGTCGTGTCATCATTATTGTGAGCCGTTCGGGGGTTCGGCGGCGATTTTGTTGAACCGACCTCCATCATCCGTCGAGACTTACAATGATCTGGACGGTGAAGTTGTCAATTTCTTCAGGGTGTTACGACAGGAGAAAGGCAGACTCATCGAATCAATTGGATTGACTCCATTTTCACGAGAGGAATTTGCTCAAGCCTGCGAATTGGATCCACACCTGCCCGAGTTTGAACGAGCGAGACGTTTCTATGTTCGTGCTCGTCAAGTTAGAACCGGCTTAGCTCAGACAGCCACTGTAGGGAGATGGGCAAATTGCAAGAATACAAGCCGAGCAGGTATGAGCGGGGTTATCAGCCGATGGCTTGGCGGCATAGAGGATTTGACTTTCATTGCTGAGAGGCTTCTTCGTGTCCAGATCGAGAACAGACCGGCCATTGACCTTATCAAGTTGTACGATTCCAGGGAAACACTTTTCTATTGCGATCCACCCTACGTTCACGGAACAAGGGGCGACACTAAATCCTATGGCTATGAGCTGACCGACGATGAACACCGTCAACTGGCCAAGACTTTGAATTCGGTCAAAGGCCTTGTTGCAATTTCTAATTATCAGTGTGACTTGATGGATCAGTTGTATCCAGCGCCAAAATGGAAGAAGCTTCTAAGCCCACTCAAGACTATACACTCAACCAAGGACAAGCGTCAGGAAGTTCTTTGGGTTAACTACGATATCAACAGGCTCAAGAACACTTACTCTCTCTTTCAATGAGTGACCCCGCTGCCGTCCTAGAGCAACACTTCCAAGAGGTCAGTGCTGAACCAGACATGCCTCTCGTAGAAGACGATGATCTCCGTGGCAAGATCGAGTTCATTTGTCGCTGCCTCACAAACAAAGCTCCTATTCGGTTTCTTATGGCTTGCCTGCTTGGGAAGATCGATGACCCAAAAGTAGACATAAGAAAGCCATATATAGAAATCGCTGGCAAGGGCACTTACTCCGGTCGTGGATATGATGAACAGTTCGTTGAACCGTTTGTTATCAAGCATAAGCTTCCCACCAACTCGACGACAGCCTTTTTAACGCCCGCATTCAGAAACATTGACCGCAGGCTTACGACTGATATAGTTCTTGTAGGCAGACCCCGCCAAGTTTATACGAACGTCCTTGAGTTACTCGATCTTGTTGAGAAAGGTCGAATCGAGGCTACAGATGTCCTCCAAGAAATAATGAGATTCTTGGTGATCATCAAAGCCGAAAATGAAACCCGTATGAAGCAACTTCTCCGAGAACTGAAACACGATGAAGACACGCTCCCTCTTTCTTCGGAACAAATTGTCACTCTCCTCCAACAACATCTTAGCAGTAAGAATGCGAGTAGACTTCCAGTTTTGATGGTTGCTGCTGCATACCTTTCCGTCAAAGACCGTCTTGGTGAAACTGCACTCCCCCTGCAATCCCACACTGCCGCTGACCGTCAAACCGGCTCCATCGGCGATGTCGAGGTGACACTACTTAACGACGATCAGGTCATCAGTTGTTACGAGATGAAGGACAAACGAGTCACAATCGTTGATATCGAGAATGCAATCAAGAAAATTGCCACACTCGACTACAAGATTGACAACTATGTTTTCATCACAACCGACGTAATCGAAGATGAGGTCAATCGGTTTGCAACGAGCATCTACGACAATACCGGCGTTGAGATCGCAATCTTAGACTGCATTGGCTTCGTCAGACACTTTCTCCACTTCTTCTTCCGTCACCGCACAAGCTTCTTAGACATCTATCAGAGTCTTCTTCTGGCAGAGCCGGATAGTTCCGTCAGTCAACCCTTGAAGGAAGCGTTTCTCGTCTTACGAAAGACTGCCGAGTCGGATAAGTAGCACAAAAAACACATCGCCTAACAAATGTGGCCACGTCACTCACATCATTTGGTGAGGCAAGGTTGAAGCGCTGTTTGTCGCGACATATTGTGCTCGTTCCATGCCGCACTCATTTGATAGAAAAGCGTGGAGTGCGGCACGGCGTGGTTTGTGCACACGTTATGCTGATGAGAACACAAAATAGTACGCTCCGCACACTTCACATGGCGGTGCTCTTTGGTTACTTCCTTCTGTCTCCGGGATGTGCCGCACCCGAAGCCACGTTCTACGACAAGGAGCGCCTGTGGCAAATCAAGTCGTGGGAAATTGTGTATTCATCCGAGGTTTCAGGAAACGAACCGACGGAATGGGTCCAAGACCGAACTGTCAGTGCAACACGGAACAGAATCCCACAAAGTAGCCTTCATCTTCCAGATGCGATTTTCTTCCGTCTCAAAGAGAGATTCAATGTGAGTATGATAAGAGAAGCCGGATTGGCTGAGGGACAAATACGTTTGCATTCTGTCAACTTCGTCAACGGTGGGTGTAAGGTGCTGAATGTTTCGATCTACGATCAAAACAATCAGTTGCTTGCGCGCACCAGAATTTATCCCGATTTCAGAAAAACCAACTTCAGCTACACGGACAGTTTCCCGGAAGATGCAGCGGCAAACATTGCAGATCTTTTGAGACCGGAAGTGAAGAAGTAAGAGTGTAACCCGGAACTGTTTGGTTGTAACTACAAGGCTGTTTCACGAATGCCAAGGGCATGGAGCGAGTGTGAAAAGACCCGGAGACCGGGACGGGAGTCCCGTTCAACAACTCCAATCGCGCTTTTCTCCGCTTGTTGGTCGGGTCTGCCCGCCTGCCAAAGTCCGCCTTGGCGGACGTCGGGCAGGTGACCCGACGTATGAGGTCGGCCTGAGTTCTTACAGAAACTCCATGGCTTCGCGATAGACGACGCTGGC
>JANONN010000427.1:0-2676 GCA_031420835.1 Ignavibacteriales bacterium
GGTTCAGCCTCTAGCAGCTTCGGAAGTTGGCCATGGCTTGCGTTACGGGCGATGTCCCTTGCTGAAATCAGCGAGACTGCCGCCGGAGCTTCTGTGATTCGTTCGCGCCTCAATGACGCACCATACACTTCCACTTCGCCAAGCTGAACTGTTGTGGCCTTCAATGAGAAGTTCTGTGTTAACGAGACTCCTACTTCAACTCTTACCTCTGCTTCATCAGACTTATAACCAACCGCGGAGGCCGCCAATAGGTAAATGCCTGGAGGAATACCACGGATAGCGTATCGGCCTGACTCATCGGTTGCTGCCCCAAATGAGGTGCCTCTCACGATCACATTGACGAACGGCATAGCGTCGCGCGTATCCTTGTCGGACACAGTACCGGAAATGACCGCCGTCGTCTGTGCAAGGGTTCGCGTAGCAAGTGCCAACGACAACAGAAGAAGCATGGGGAGCATGCGATAGTGGAGTAGTAGTGAGTTCAAAGTGCCACCTCCTTGGAAAAGCCGAGAAAATGATTGCTGAAACGAAACAAACCCCGACTGTGAGAAAGATCGGGGCTTGTCATCGGTGACATTTGTAGAATATCTAACCTTTAGAAGTTCTTGTTTGTCATCGTGCGGAAGTGTCCCGAATTCTCTGCATCACCGTAGAGCCACATCTTCACAGGACCGACTCCTTTTACGACCCAGAGCTTTGCCGTGACGCCGGTTGCTATGGGTGTGGCACCGAGCGAGATAATTCTGCTGATGACCACACGATACGTATTGTAAGTTGTTGTGCCAATGACCAAGTCTTCTTTAGCCTCAAACTTGCCAGTAATCTTGAGAGTGATCGTAGCAGGGGATCCAGAGACAGTACCTGAGAAGTTCTCGTCAAAGGCTGTGAATTCGTTCCCTATTTTTGCTCGCGGCTTCGCAAGGAAAATGAATCGAAGCGAATCGGCTCGCGTGTTGGTTGTTCCAGTAGTCCTAATTGCGAACGTTCGATAGAACAGTCCGAGGTTTGTCAAATACTGATATTCGGCGGTCGTGGAATCATACTTTACGAACACGGGAGTAAATCTAAACGTGAGGCCGATTCCAGGAATCCTTGTTGTGTCTCTTACGAGGACCCCGTTTCCTGAAGGGACAGTGAATGGGGGCGATGGAAATACAGCCGTAATCGGGATTGACGTCCCGATCGACCATTTGGTGTAATACGTGGCTTCGGACGCGGCAATCTTGGTCTCAGTATCATTCTGAGTAAGGTAACCGTTGTACTCGATAAAGCGTCCCGAAACCAATGGGAAAATGTCATCTGGTACGGTGAGATCCACCACTGGGGGCGCCGTCGTTTTCTCTTTGCAACCATTTACTGTCAACGCCATCGAGACTGCAACAACGAAGACCAGTCCGACCGTAAGCATGGTTTTGAATGCTTTCATACTTCCTCCTTTGGGAAATTAGTGTGAGTTGTGTTTTTCTTGCAACGAACCGGCCTGAGTTTAACAAAAGGGATGCTGAGAAGCAAGAGTTTCTACAACAAAAATGAACCCCGGAAATTCTCTTGGTTCGTGCTTCAAAGTTCGTGCCTCAAGCCTTTCGGGAATCGGCTTCGATTAAAGTCCGAGTTTTGCCATGTTTGCCTTCACATCGGCGGCAGACTTGTTCAGAGCTTCCTGTTCGTCAGCCGTGAGCTTGATCTGGATTATCTCTTCTATCCCGTTCTTTCCCAGCTTAATTGGGACGCCGCAGACGACATCCTTCAGCCCATATTCCCCTTGAAGCCACGCAGCACAGGGAAGCACTCGTCTCTTGTCACGGACGATGGACTCAACCATCTGAACGGCCGCCGCCGCCGGCGCATAGTAAGCGCTTCCGGTCTTCAGATAATTGACGATCTCGATTCCTCCATCGCGCGTCCTTTTCACAAGCCGGTCGATCGTTGCCTTGTCCATAAGATCAGGCAAAGGAATTCCTGCCACCGTTGAGTATCGCGGAAGGGGAACCATCGAATCGCCATGGCCACCGAGTACGAATGCGCTGACATCTTCAACCGAGACATTCATTTCCATGGCGATGAACGTTCTGAATCGAGCCGAGTCGAGCACGCCAGCCATTCCGATGACGCGATGACGTTCAAAGCCGCTCACTTTCAGCGCGACGTACGTCATCACATCGAGCGGATTCGAAACGACAATGATAATAGCTTGGGGAGATTTCGCGACTGCTGCTTCGGTCACGGTCTTGACGATGCTGGCGTTTGTCGCCTGGAGATCGTCCCGGCTCATGCCGGGCTTGCGGGCAATTCCCGCTGTGATGACGACGATATCGGAGTTCGCGGTCTGATCGTAGGAATTTGTTCCGATAACTTTTGAGTCGAATCCTTCAATGGGAGCTGACTCATACATGTCGAGTCCCTTCCCTTGCGGGAGACCTTCGATAACGTCAACAAGAATGACTTCGTTCGCGAGTTCTTTTTCTGAGATGCGTTGAGCGCATGTGGCGCCAACATTGCCACCGCCGATGACTGTGATTTTCATGGTTGCTCTCCAGGGTGGAAAAAAGCTGAAGGGTTGTCGTTAGAGGATAACGTTTGGTGAGAGAAGAAAAAAGCCTCTCGCGATGGAGCGGCTTCTTTAGATGTACGATAAAGCTCAGCCGCGCCGCTTTTCGGCGTCGGCTGGAGCGCCTT
>JANONN010000428.1:0-2291 GCA_031420835.1 Ignavibacteriales bacterium
GATGCCAACGAAGGTTGGAAAACGAAGGAAGTTGCACTTGAGAAGATCAAATGGTTGGAGCAGGAGGGAGTTGAGTTTGTCGAGCAGCCGATGCCGGCGTCCGATCTTGCAGGCACAACGTGGGTTCGTGAACGCGTGTCCATCCCTATCATCGCCGACGAGAACTCCATTCGTCTTCATGATATTCCAAAACTGCAAGGCGTCTTTGACGGAATCAACATCAAGCTGATGAAATGTGCTGGGGTGAGGGAAGCAATTCAAATGATCCACACGGCAAGGGCATGCGGAATGAAGATCATGGTTGGTTGCATGATCGAATCGTCCGTCGCAATCTCGGCGGCGGCACAATTCACGCCACTATTGGATTATGCCGACTTGGATGGACATGTGCTCACGACGAACGATCCATTTGATGGCGTAAGAATCGTTGACGGAAAGTTGATTCTGCCTGATCGCCCGGGTATTGGAGTAACGAAAAAGGACTGAGATGCTTCAAAAGAAACCGCAATACCGTCGCTTTATCTACGAGCCACGATTCTACAGTCCCGATCGCGACGACAAGGAGCGGTTGAAACGACTGATGCGGCAAGAGCGCGACGCATACAAGAACCGAAATCGTCGTCCAGTGTTTGTTTGGGCAGCGATCTTCTTTCTTGTTATCTATGCGTATTTATATCTTTCGGGAGTAACACGATAGTGAGGAAGAAGATCCATATTCTTAGGCCTGAGTTAGCGAACAGAATCGCGGCGGGAGAAGTCGTTCAACGACCGGCTTCAGCGGTGAAAGAACTGATCGAGAATTCGATTGACGCGGGGGCAAAGGAGATCGTGATCATCGTAAAGGGAGCAGGATCGGAGTTGATTCAGGTGAGTGACAATGGAGAGGGAATGGGTGAGGAGGACGCGCTTCTCGCATTTCAGAGACACGCGACGAGTAAGATCACGACGTCGGAGGATCTGGAAAACATCCGCACGTTGGGTTTTCGCGGCGAAGCGTTGGCATCAATCACCGCCGTTGCACAGGTCGAAGTGAAGACTCGCACCGGCTCTGACGACGTAGCAACCCTCATTCGTATCGAAGCCAACGAGATTCTCGAGCAATCGAAGTCGAACGCGCCTGTTGGAACGTCGGTCACTGTTCGTAATCTCTTCTTCAATACTCCGGCGCGAAGGAGCTTTCTCAAGACACGTCAGACAGAATTGAAGAACATAACGGATGTCGTGACGCGAATGGCCATTGCCTATCCCGAAATCTCTTGGCGTTACATCAGCGAGGATGAAGCGCTGATGGATCTGAAGCCGACGACGGCACCGGAACGGATGCGTCAGGTCTTTGGCGAACGTCAGGCAGAAGGACTTGTTGCGCTGCACGAAAAGACGGAGTACATGCTCTTGGATGGTTTCATCGGCAAGCCGGACTTTGCGCGAAAAAGCAGAGCGGAGCAATACCTGTATCTGAATCGTCGAAGTATCGTCAGTCGTTCTCTTCAGCATGCGGTGTATCAAGCGTATGAGCATGTGCTTGAGAAGGGGGCGTTCCCGTTCTTCGTACTCAATCTCCAGATTGATCCGCGCAAGATCGATGTGAACGTGCATCCGTCAAAGCAGGAAGTGAAGTTTGAAAACGAGTCGCTTGTATATCGTCTGCTTCTCTCAGCAGTCAAGCGGACTCTTGTTGCGCATGATGTCATTCCTTCTCTAACATTGGCTGGAGTTGAGGGTGCTCCTACAGATGCAAAGCTAAGGTTTGAGGGTGCTCGAGTTGCGCACACTTCAACGACCATGCCATCGTTCGGGATTACGCTTGATGTGCCGGGTGGAATCGAAGCCCGCCTACAGGACGGGCAGGCCGGAGCCGATCAGATCGAGCAAGTGTTCCGAAAGATCGAGAGTCACCTTGACAGTGGACTCGCAGTTCCTACTTCTCTTCCCACAGAAATACCGAAAGAGCGGCTCGTTGAACACCAGTCCTTGAGGGTGCAGCCGAAACGGGAATCGGAACCTGAAGTCCGAGCCATCTGGCAGATTCATAACAAGTACATCTTGTCGCAGATTCGCACCGGCTTGCTGATCGTTGACCAACATGTGGCGCATGAGAGGATTCTGTATGAACGCGTGCTCGCCAACTTCGAGAACAGTCTTCCTTCATCGCAGCAGCTTTTGTTTCCACAGACGTTGGAACTTCCCACAGGCGATTATATGCTCGTGGGTGAGCTTCTCCCACACTTGAAGAATCTCGGCTTTGATCTGAAATTGTTCGGAAAGAATACCGTTGTGATTGAAGGGATTCC
>JANONN010000429.1:0-12883 GCA_031420835.1 Ignavibacteriales bacterium
AACAAATTCGGCCCCTTCTGTCTCTCACCCGGTGGCCTATCCTTTTTCGCCGCATGTGTTCGTCCGATCAACGGAACTTCCACCCAACATACAAAGCAATCTTAATCCGCGGTACACGTTTGAGAATTTTATCAAAGGTGATAGTAACCAACTCGCTCGCGCAGCAGCCCTTGCTGTTGCGAACAATCCGGGCGGTACATCCTTCAACCCGCTCGTTCTCTATGGTAGAACTGGCTTAGGCAAGACACACTTGATGCATGCGCTTGGCAACCTTGCGTTAGAGCTTGGAAAGTCGAAGCGGGTTGTTTATGTGTCGAGTGAGAAATTCACCGTTGAGTTTGTCGAAGCAATCCAAGCGGACAAGGTTCATGAGTTCTCCCTTTTCTATCGAAGTGTTGACTTGCTCATTGTTGACGACATTCAGTTTTTTTCCGGGAAGGAAAAAACACAAGACAATTTCTTTCACACATTCAACACTCTCTATCAGCTTGGCAAACAGATTATTCTCTCTTCCGACGTTCCACCGAAAGAACTGAAAGGCCTTGATGAGCGGCTTATTTCGCGCTTTCAATCCGGCTTGACTGCAGACATTCAGCCGCCGGATCTTGAGACAAGAATTGCCATTCTTCGCACGAAAAGCGAAGAGAATGGGCTTGAGCTGCCTCAGGATGTCGTTGATTTTATCGCCACCAATGTAACAAACAACATTCGCGAGTTGGAGGGGTGTCTGATTAGTCTCTTGGCACGCGCTTCGTTAGAGAATCGTGAAATTAACATAGAGCTTGCTCGTGACGTTCTGAAGGTTGTGGCAAATGATCTCAAAGCTCCGATCTCGATCGAGCAAATTCAGAAGGTTGTGTGTGACTTTTTCGACCTGCCTGAAGACCTTATCCGTGCAAAAACCCGGAAGCAAGAGATAGTCACAGCGCGCCAGGTTGCCATGTATCTTGCGAAGGAACTCACCGGTTCATCGTTGAAAACAATAGGTCTCCACTTCGGTGGTCGAGACCATAGCACCGTAATCCATGCCTGCCAGTCCGTTGCTGATCGTTTAAGAAACGACACTGTTTTTCGCCAATCCACAGAGAGGCTTCGTCGTCGAGTTGAATTTCACGGCAAGTAGTCTGTTTCTCTCTCGTCTATTATTTCCGTTTGTGTACTTGGTCTTCTAATTTCAAAAGATATGTGTATTATTTTCTTTATAACCTCTCTCTTGAGTGTTAAGAAGTGTTTTAGTATACAACCTTTATCCATGCTTGATTCACCGTTCTTGATAACTTTCTTAGTAGTCAACACAGAACTAAGATTAATTTATTCAAATTGCTCATTTACTTACAATACTATCTGTAACTTATTAACCCTTTCCACACTACTATTACTATTACTATCTTTTATCTTCCTTATTATTTATATAATAACCATAAAACATATACACACCAAAACAATAAAAGGTTTAATTCTATAACTTGTTTGTAGCCTGTTTTCTTAGTAACTTTCTGTCCAATTGCGTATCCTTGCACCGTGAAGGAGTAACTTCATGAAGTTTACCGTTCAAAGCAATGAACTCCAAAAGGCTCTCACCAAAATTGCTGGTGTTGTTCCGTCAAAATCTACGCTTCCTATTTTGGAAAATATTTTATTTGAACTAAAAAAGAACATGTTAAGAATTGCTGCTACGGACCTTGAAGTTTCCATGTCTGCGCAGTTGGAGGTAAAGGGAAATGAAGATGGAACTATAACAATTCCAGCTAAACGCTTAATGGAAACGATACGATCTCTTCCAGAATTACAAGTTATTTTCATTGCCGATCTTTCCTCCAACAAGGTGAAAATGATAACGGATACCGGAGAATATACGTTAATGGGAGAATCAAGCGAGGAATTCCCAACTATCCCTCAGTTTAAGGGTGAAAACCAAATGACTTTCGATGGAAACGTTCTTCGTCGAATGATTATGCGCACTGTTTTCTCCGTCAGTTCAGATGAACTACGACCTGCAATGACGGGAGTTTTATTACAAATAAAAAAGGGGGAAATGAGAGCGGTAGCTACGGACGGTCATAGACTTGTACGAATAAACTACGTCAACATGAATCAGTCTGCGGTAATTAAAGACGTTATTGTTCCCGCGAAAGCCTTAAACTTGGTTGCGCGTTCAGCTGAAGAGGGAACGCACACAATGACGCTCGACACATCGCACGTACAGTTCATGTTTGGTAATACTACTCTTACATCACGACTAATCGAGGAAACATATCCAAACTATGAATCTGTTATTCCACTCGATAACGATAAGAAACTCATTGTTGATCGGAACTTGTTGCTTGCCTCTGCTCGCCGCGTCGCGCTCTATTCAAGTTCCACTACACACCAAGTTCGTTTCTCCCTGAAGAAGAATGAGCTTCGCATAGCCGCAGAGGATATCGACTTCGGCGGAGAGGCGAAGGAAAAAATAAAGTGTGACTACAGCGGAGACGAACTTGAGATCGGATTTAACTCCGTTTATATTATTGATATTCTCTCACACATTGACAGCGATGAAGTTGTCTTTCAATTAAGCAGCCCTGTGCGTGCCACAATTGTTGCTCCCAGTGCCCAAAAAGAAGGGGAGAATGTTCTGATGCTTGTGATGCCGGTTCGGCTCAATGCATGACGGGATCCCCCACGAGGCTTGAAACTTATTTGATAGCCCCGTTCGCCAGCGCGAATTGGGGCTATCGTGTTGTAAAGACAGAGAGTGGTTGATGATTCTTCGGTCAATACGTCTCCAGAGTTTTCGTAATCACACGCAAACGACGCTTGAGCCATGCGAGAAAGTGAATGTCCTTATCGGACGAAACGGCGAAGGCAAGACAAGTCTGCTTGAAGCGATTTCATTTGTTTGTGTTACTCGGGGTCTTTATGGCACCGCTGACGCTGTTGCTGTAAAAAAAGGGGAGGACTCGTTTTGTGTAGAAGGCGAGCTTAACTCCGATGTCAATGTTCCGCTATACGTACGCGTTGAGTACAACATTCAGACTGGACAAAAGGGAATATACCTTAACAAATTGAAACCGGATCGCCTTTCGGATATCATCGGCCTCTTCCCATTGGTAACCCTCTCCCCAGATCATGCCGCCATTACAAAGGGAGGACCAGCTGAGAGGCGAAAGTTCATAGACCTGGCCCTCTCACAAACGAGTCGAAGCTATCTTGAAACGATTTTGGAATACCGTCGAATTCTTCGGCATCGAAACAAACTTTTACTCGATACGAGACACGGAAAGTCAATTACAAAGGACACACTCGACCCGTGGAATACAAGCCTCGTTCAAACAGGCGCCGCGGTGATTACAAAGCGACAAGGATTTATTCGCGAGTTTAGCGAACCACTACATGATGCGTACGGACGGTTTGTGGAAACACGCGAAAAGCCTAAAATAACCTACCGGCCCTCTGTAGAGATTGAAGAGAACGAAGGAAGTCAAAGCATAGCGGAAAAGCTTGCACTCGCACTTCAGAAAACCGAACGGGAAGAACGTAGGCTAGGATCAACCCTTGTGGGGCCTCATCGAGACGAACTCATGTTCACGTTGAACAACATGGATATTCGAACGTTCGCCTCGCAAGGTCAACACAAGACATTTCTTGTCGCGCTCAAAATCGCTGAATACTATTACCTCGTCGAACGTACAAAAGAAACCCCAATGCTCCTCCTCGACGACGTGTTCAGCGAGCTTGATGAAGAACGCGTGCAACAAGTGCTCGACCTCATTGAGCAACTGGGCCAGACGTTTGTGACAACGGTTGACGATAGAATGTTTCGACCCGGATATGATCTTCGCCCCGAATACAGACGGTTTCGGATCAAGAATGGAACCGTGGACGATTTCCATGCGCAAACAGTCATCAATTAAGCCGCTTGGCTTAGAGATCCAACGGCTCGTTCAAGATATAGGCATCGAGAAGAAGCTGAACGAGTATCGCGCTGTAACAGAGTGGGAAATGATCGTGGGCGAACATATCGCCCGGGAAAGCAGCGCGGTTAGGATTTCGCAAGGCGTACTCGTCGTGCGGGTTCGGACAAGCACGTGGCGCAACGAATTGACCCTGCGTAAGAAAGAGATAATGCAAAAGATCAACGATACGCTAGGTGCGAAGATAGTTAAAGAAATACGATTTCAGTAACACACAAGGAACGGCATGCCAGCAAAGACGAAAGAGAATCTGATAAAGAAGAAAGGAAGGGCTACGCAAAAACCAAGCCCCCCACACAACGGTGAAAACGCTCGCGGCTACACCGCCGATGATATCACCGTTCTGAAGGGTCTTGAAGCTGTGCGTCGCAGGCCGGCTATGTACATCGGCGACGTCAGCGCGCGAGGACTTCATCATCTTGTATATGAGGTTGTTGACAACTCCATTGACGAGGCGCTCGCCGGTTATTGTCGAACGATCAATGTTTTGCTCAACACGGATGGATCAGTAACGGTTGAAGATGATGGTCGTGGCATCCCCACCGACATTCACCCCGAGGAAAAACGCTCAGCACTTGAAGTTGTTATGACGGTCCTGCACTCAGGCGGAAAGTTCGATAAGAACACATACAAGGTTTCAGGGGGGTTGCACGGGGTTGGTGTATCGGTTGTCAACGCGCTCAGCGAATGGTTGGAAGCGGAAGTTCGCCGTGACGGAACAGTCTTCTTCCAAAAATACAAGAAAGGTGACCCAGTTGCTCCAGCAAAAGTGAGCGGCAAGGCCGAGAAAGGAAAGACCGGAACAAAAATAACCTTCATGCCGGACGGCAGCATCTTTAAGAACAGAGTTTTCAAGTTCGACACGATTGCAGAACGACTGCGTGAATTGGCGTTCCTAAATCCGGACGTGACACTGACAATTCGCGACGAGCGGGAAGGGTCGGCTGAAGAAGAGTCGTGTCATTTTAATGGCGGCTTAATAGAGTTTGTCAAGTACATAGACGCGACGCGCCCGTCGATTATGAAAAAAGTATTTTACGCAAAAGGAGAGG
This sequence comes from Ignavibacteriales bacterium, assembly GCA_031420835.1. Lineage (GTDB taxonomy): Bacteria > Bacteroidota > Ignavibacteria > UBA10030 > UBA10030 > JANONN01. The sequence continues at coordinate 5,009 of JANONN010000429.1, forward strand.
ACAAGGACGAAAGTGGACGAACGGTCGAGGTTGAGGTTGCACTCCAATATAATGACCAATACAGCGAGAATATCTTCTCGTATGTCAACAACATCAACACGCACGAGGGGGGCACGCACCTCGTTGGATTTCGCACAGCGCTCACGCGCACCCTTAACAACTTTGCCTCAAAGAACGGGCTTATCAAGGAAGGTAAGCTTCAGCTTGTGGGGGACGACTTCCGAGAAGGCTTGACGGCTCTTCTCAGTGTGAAAGTACCAGAGCCGCAATTCGAAGGTCAAACGAAAACGAAACTCGGTAACAGCGAAATTAAGAGCATTGTAGAATCAGTTGTCGGACCGCAGCTTGCCGATTGGCTTGAGCAGAACTCTCCCGACGGAAAGCGAATTATCGATAAGAGCCTCAGGGCGGCAGAGGCCCGTGAGGCGGCTCGGAAAGCACGCGATCTCACGCGCAGAAAAAACGCTCTCGACTCCGGCGGACTCCCGGGCAAGCTTGCGGATTGTTCGTTGACCGATCCCGAACAGTGCGAGCTGTATATCGTTGAAGGTGACTCTGCCGGCGGAAGCGCCAAACAGGGGCGGGATAGAAGATTTCAAGCAATTCTGCCAATCAAAGGCAAGATCCTCAATGTTGAAAAAGCACGGATGCACAAGATTTTAGAGAACGAAGAGATCCGGGCGATCTTCACCGCCATTGGTGCGGGCGTGGGAGAGGATTTCGATCCGGGCGAGATCCGCTACGGTAAGATCATTATCATGTGCGACGCCGACGTTGACGGTTCACACATTCGGACACTTTTGCTGACCCTCTTCTTCCGGCACATGAAGCCGCTCATTGAGCTTGGTCATGTCTATATTGCTCAGCCGCCACTGTACAAAGTTAGAAAAGGAAAACAAGAATTCTATGCATATGACGACGACGAGCGGGACGAGGTCATCAAACGCCTAAAGATGGAAAAGAAGACCAAGGGTGGGAAGCTAGAGGAGGTAGAAGCGCCCGCGGTGACAGAGGAAGTGTTAGAGGTAAACACAGACGGCGTTGCCATCTCGAGGTTCAAGGGTCTTGGTGAGATGAACCCCGAGCAACTCTGGGCCACAACAATGAATCCTGAAACACGCACCATCTTGCAGGTGACCATTGACAATGCCGCTGACGCGGATCGCACCTTCTCGATCCTCATGGGTGACGAAGTGGAACCTCGACGCGAGTTCATTGAGAAGAATGCGAAGTATGTGAGGAATTTGGATGTGTAAAAGCGGGTAGTCAGAAGTAGAGTTCTTATTGGAGGAAAACGATATGAAGAAGGCATCATTCCAAGATTTTGTCAAAGAAGTTCTGAAGGGAGCTCAGTATAAGAAGGGGAGGGATGAGCAGTGCATAGTGGCGATTGCACCCGATCTTCCCGGCTGCATCACCCAGGGTGAGAACTACGAGGAAGCACGTGAAAACCTCATCGATGCAATTGAATTGTGGATTGCTTCGGCGCTACGGGATGGTGAAGTGATACCGGCAGTGCGCGGGCATGAGCTGATTCTTTTGAGACATCAACCGAGGAAGGCGGGAAGGAAAGCCGCGCATGCCTAAAATCTCCCCGTGCTCGCGTTCCGACTTGGTGCGTAAGCTCAAGAGATTAGGATTTGATGGTCCTTTCCCGGGCGGTAAGCACGAGTACATGAAACGAGGCAGCTTTCGACTTACCATTCCCAATCCCCACGGAAAACAAATTGATAGCGTGCTAATTCAGGAAGTTTTGAAACAGGCTGGGATTACAAGAAAGGATTGGTTGAACGCGTAGCTTGAAAAATAAAAGAATAAAGAACGCGAAGTATGTTAGAAATTTGGATGTGTAGGTAAAAGAAGCACGTCAGGAGTTTTTCTGCGGAGATTCCGGCAGAAGAGGAGCGAATATGGTTCGAGACTACGACAAAATTGAAATGATCATAGCGGAGGATGATCTTCAACACCCCTTGAGTATTGCTCAAAAATACAGCCTTTTGAACGCGATGTACGAAGAAGCACGACGGCTGGGGCATTTTCGTATGGAAGACGTTTCAAAAGGACTTCAGGACAAGATCACCCTTGCGCGGATCATGAACGCAGCAAGCATTCCATACATGGTCATCGGCGGCTAAGTCGTCTTGCGCTACGGCGAACCACGCACCGCACGCGATATTGACATTACTCTTGGCATTGATGTCGACCGCCACGACGAGATTCGGCTGTTGAAGAAAAGTCTCGGATTTGAAGAGGTGACCAAAGATCCAGTCGTTGTGAAAGTTACACAGAAACGATGAAGATCGTGGCCGAGGTCGATAAGAACAGAAAGCATGACAGAAATTTGGATGTGTAATGCCCAAGAAACGCAAAACACATATTCTGATTCTCGATGAAGATGATCCACAGAGGGAGCTGGAGTTTGAAATACGATTTCAGCTCTCGCTGACAGAAGAGGAGAGGTATGATGCAATGGATCGGCTTATCAAAGACTGGCAAGAACTCGTAGCCCAACATGGATATTCGAAAACTCCTCCAATCGCTACTCGAACATAGAGTTGTTTTTCTAATCATTGGCGCTTGGGCGCTGCCCGCCTACGGTTATGTTCGAACAACAGAAGACGTTGACGTCTTTATCAAACCGACAGTGGAGAACGCGAAAAGAACGATGAGGGCACTCAAAGAGATTGGTTACGATATTATTGATGGAGTTGGTGTGTCCACGTTTCTCAAATCAAAAGTGCTGCTGAGAGAATATGTTCTCCGAACAGACATTCATCCGTTTGTGGCGGGTACAAACTTTGAGGAAGCCTGGGCATCCCGCGTTGAAACGGTCATCAAGGGCCTAAAGGTATTCGTTCCATCTCTTGACATCGCAATAAAAATGAAAGAGGCCGCCGGGCGCCCTAAGGACACCCTAGATCTACAGATATTACGAGAAATCAAAAGACAGAAAAGTAAGAACAAGCAATGAAATGCCGGACCAAAGGAAACGCTAGGCTGCGAAACAGAAAACGTCTATGCCCCAACTGAACGAAAGAATTATTCCTGTTGACATCGAAGATGAAATGAAGGGCTCGTACATCGATTATTCGATGTCGGTCATTGTTGCGCGCGCATTGCCGGATGTTCGGGACGGGCTGAAACCAGTCCATCGCCGCGTACTCTTTGGAATGCATGATCTAGGACTTGCCAGCAATCGGTCCCACAAGAAAAGCGCGCGTATCGTCGGAGAGGTGCTCGGGAAATATCACCCACACGGCGATACTGCCGTCTACGACACGATGGTCCGAATGGCTCAAGATTTCTCCATGCGTTATCCATTGGTGGACGGGCAGGGAAATTTTGGATCTGTGGATGGCGACTCGCCCGCTGCAATGCGATATACTGAAGTGCGCCTATCCCGCATTGCCGAAGAGACACTGCGTGATCTTGAAAAAAACACTGTCGCTTTCCGGCCGAACTTTGACGATACACTCAAAGAGCCGGCCGTTCTCCCCGGCCTCTTCCCGAATTTGCTGTGCAATGGCGCCAGTGGAATTGCCGTCGGTATGGCGACCAACATCCCACCCCAAAATCTCAACGAAGTCATAGACGGTTGCTTTGCCTACATCAAAGACGACAAGATCACTTCAGAAAAGTTGATGAAGCACATCCTCGCACCCGACTTCCCGACAGGCGGCATTATCTACGGTTACGAAGGCGTGAAGGATGCGTACACCACGGGACGCGGTCGCATTCTCGTCCGAGCTAAAGCTGCCATCGAGACCACCAAAGCTGATCGCCAGCGCATCATCGTTTCCGAGCTTCCTTACACAGTCAACAAGGCGGGACTCATTGAGAAGATCGCCAACCTTGTGAATGATAAGAAAATCGATGATATCTCCGATGTGCGCGACGAATCGGATCGCGATGGATTGCGCGTTGTCATCGAGTTGAAGCGAGACGCAAACGCGGAAGTGGTTTTGAACAACCTCTACAAACACACACAGATGCAAACCACCTTCGGGGTTATTCTGCTCGCGTTGTTGGATGGCAAGCCGAAGGTGTTGACACTGCGCGATCTCGTGGAGAAATTCGTTCAGCATCGGAACGAAGTCGTCGTGCGGCGCACCAAATATGAGCTTGATGAAGCCGAGAAGAGGGCTCACATCCTCGAGGGGTACATCATCGCGCTCGACAATATAGACGCGGTGATCAAGCTCATCAAACAATCGAAGGATGTCGAGACGGCAAAGCTTGGTTTAATGAAGAAGTTTAAGCTCTCTGAGATTCAAGCAAAAGCCATTCTCGATATGCGACTGCAGAGACTGACGGGTCTTGAGCGGAAGAAAGTCGAAGAAGAGTACCGAGAAACTATCAAGCAGATCGAAAAACTAAAGGCAATCCTGCAGAGCAAAGCGCTCCAGCTAAAAATCATCGAAGATGAGCTTGCTGAGCTGAAAAAGAAATACGGCGATCCACGACGCACGGAGATCGTCTATAAGGCCGAGGAGTTCAGTCTCGAAGACATGATCGCCGAGGAAGAGGTCGTGATCACCATCAGTCACAGCGGATTGATCAAGCGGCTGCCGGTCTCGGCATATCGCCGGCAGGGACGGGGCGGGAAGGGTGTCACAGGCGCGGCAACACGAGAAGACGACTTTGCTGAGCACATCTTTGTGGCGAGCACGCACGATTATATTCTGTTCTTTACGGACAAAGGTCGTTGTTACTGGCTCAAGGTGTTTGAAATCTCGGAAGTGGGCCGCACGGCGAAAGGAAAATCCATTAACGCCATCATCGCCAAAGGTGCCGAAGAGAATATTACAGCCTTCGTCGCAGTGAAGGAGTTCAGTGAGAAGCACTACATCATCATGGTTACGGAACAGGGACTCATCAAGAAAGTACAGCTCTCGGAGTTTAACAACCCGCGTAAGAGCGGAATCGTCGCTGCCACGTTGAAGAAGAAGGATCTGCTCAAAGATGTGAAGTTGACGGACGGCACTCAAGATATTATCATCGGCACACACAATGGTCTGGCGATCCGGTTCCATGAAGATGAGGCTCGCTCGATGGGTCGTGCAGCAAGCGGTGTGCGTGGTGTGCGGCTCGGAAAAGGGGACAAAGTCGTGGGGATGGTAACACTGAGAAGAAACAGCACCACGATCCTTATTGCCACAGAGAGAGGATTTGGAAAGCGGAGCGAAGCAGACGAATACCGCGTAAGTCACCGCGGCGGAAAGGGAATCATTACCGTCAAGACGTCGGAGAAGACAGGGAAGATGGTGGCGATCAAGGAAGTGACGGAGACCGACGATGTTGTGGTAGTGACGTCAAAAGGAATGATCATTCGCCAGCACACGCGCGCCATTCGCATTGCAGGACGGAACACTCAAGGCGTACGACTGATCCGACTGGACGAGGGAGACTCGGTGACCGACATTGCCGTTGTCGTTGCAGAAGAGGAGGAGGAGAAACAGATCACGGAGCGCATGGACTCGACCGGGAAGAAGAATGGAGAAAACGCGCGCACCAACGGAATGAAAGATGGTCCTCCTCAGCAGCAAGCCCTCTTCAAAGAGAAACCAAAAGCTCCTGCGAAAAGCGCGAAGAAATCATTCAAGGGAAAAAAGAAATCGCGATGGCAACGATAAAGATACCAGATTGTGTGTGCCGGTAATCGCTGTGTTGCCCTATCGCTTCTTCAGTATCCCCTTCAAAACGTCCACTCCCTTTTTCTTGAGTGCTTCCTCCTGCTTCTTCTTTTCTTCTTCAAGCTCCTTCTTCTTTCCTTCCACTAAGGCGAGCTTGTCCTTAACGAGGCTCTCATATCCGCGCAGTCGTTCCATTACTTCTTCTTTCTTCTCGTTGAAGATATTCTCGTACTCCTGGCGTTTTGCGGCGACGCGCTGATTCAGTTTGGAACGTATTTCATTTTGAATTCGCGCGATCTCTGCGCCGATAACCTGCTTCGTGCGTGCTGAGATCTGGCCATCGAGATCCGTCGAAAATGCCACACTAAACGGACCATCGGCATTCCACATCCGGAGCTTGACCTGAAACTTCTTGACCCCCGCAAGCACGTCACGAACGATCCGCTCCACATCATTGCGTGGGTTCTGGTCAAACACAACAGTGACGTTTGAAAAGGTCGCGGTGGTAGAAGCCTCAATGCGATTCCCCGGCACCTCAGCGTCAATCTCATATGTCCCAATCGCTTCTGTGATACGGGATGGAAGGAAATCGGATCGTCCAACAGTGAACTGACCGATCGGAACACCCGCTGCTCGAACTTTGTAGTTATCGACAGGCACTTCGGGTCGGCGATCAAATGTTGCGTCAAACGAGAACGATGAACGATCGGCCCGTTCTCCTAACAAAGCGATAGTCAACGGAAGTCCGGTCTGCTTCTGGTTGCTCGCAATATTCCCGACCTGTCCCTTTGCGTAGAAATAATCGGGCCTCTGTGCTTTGTCCTCGCCCCCAGAAATCAAAATCTTCTTGATCCAAAACTTTGGATAACTTCGCTCCTCGGGAAATTGAATCGTTTGTCCCTCAAAACGTGGCGGGGATTCAACCCTGGCTGCTTTTGGTATGTACTGCGGCACGGTTGTTCGGGCAAAGTCGACCCAGTACAAATACTTCTGTGCCTGCTGGAAGAAATCTTTTCCCAAAAGAACCTCGGTAAGGCCTTGCATATCGACGTCAGGCAACCGTGCGAGAGCCAGAAGTCCTTGATAGTCTTGCTTGAAAATGTCGTCACTAGATTTGACGGACGTCGAGAGTTGGTTGATCTCCTCCGTTAAAGATGCCCGCCGCCCTTTGAACGTTTCGTTCAGGTCATTGACGGTCTTGTAGCTTGTGTTTGCTCTTGTGATCGCAGACGTGACCGCCTCGATCGTCTTCAGCTCATTCACGTTGATGCTTTTGACTGTTGCCTCCACGTCGGCGAGCCGCTGTTTCGATTCCTCAAGATCGGTCAACGACGTCTTCCATTGCTCGCTTGCCTGTTGGACCTGCTGTTTCAGAGAATCATAATGTTGTAGCGAACGGAGATTCTGAACATTTAACAGGCTGTCAATCTTGAACTCCTTCTTCAGCTTATCCATATCGAACATCGGAGTCTTCTTTGCCTCTGTGACAAGGACGGTTTGTGCTTGTTCTGTCAACGGCGCGGCGGCCGGTTCTTCGACCTTGGGTTTTGGCGGCTCAGGCTTCCTTGGTAGCGAGCCGTCTGTTGATCGCTTAGTTCCTATCACGAGATTGTTCACTTCCATCGTTTCGACGATATATTTCCCACGCAGGAGTTGACCGAAATCGACAGCGAACTTCACGGTTCCTGTTTCGAAGACATTCTTCCAGGGGTCTCGCTTGTTTGCAACTTGAAGTCTCCTGAATTCCGCGCCTAACGGGGATATCGTAAGACGAAGTTGATCAATCTCCACCCGCGCCCCGACACTCGCCTCTCCCGCGGCTTCCAGTCCGAACTCAACCCATCGGTCGAGAAAGAGATACGTGATGACGCCAAGAGCCAGGATCGGGACAAGCACGAAGAGGACAAATTTCTTTCTCATGATCCACCCCCGATGTCCCGAATTTTTTTGTACCATTGAATGATCCAACTCTTACTGATTGCCTGATAGATCTTCATCTTCTCGATCCTCGCACCAATGTGTGACCGGTAGGCGACAACAAACTTCTTCATTCCAGAGAAAACCGGTACCACAAGCACGAGAGCAGAGACGAGGCTTCCGAGAACAACCGTGTTGTTGAAACGCGTGAGCGGTGCGATAGGGGCATTATACATCGAAGTCCAGAAAGCACGGAGGCTTTCCATTTCCACAAGGAACAAGTAGCCGATGGTGTGAAACAATGGGTCGAGCAAATAAGCAAAGA
>JANONN010000430.1:0-15049 GCA_031420835.1 Ignavibacteriales bacterium
CGCCATTCGCGATGCCGTGGCCGCGTTGAACCCCCCGAAGGGTGGGAAGGTACCGGTGGTCGAAGTTCACATGAGCAATGTCCATGCGCGCGAAGAGTTTCGCCGCAGGTCTGTTATTGCCGGTGTCTGTACCGGTGTGATTGGCGGCTTCGGCGCCATGAGCTACGAGTTGGCTGTTCGGTTCCTATTAGAGCAGAAAGAGTGATTTTATTTATGTACGAATCTATCTCCGCCAAAGGCGCCCGCCAGCCATCGGTCGGGCTGGGATGCGCCTCCGGCGCAAATCCAATTATCCAATACTCCATTTATCCAACACTCCAACCTTGATCAAAGCCGTCATCTTCGATCTTGATAACACGCTGGTTGACTTCATGGCGATGAAGCGCCAGGCGATCGATGCCGCCATCAACGCGATGCGTGATGCGGGACTCGACCTGCCGGCAGAAGAAATTCGCAAACGCATTGAGACGATCTATCAAGAGAAGGGGATGGAGTTCCAGAATGTCTTTGATGAACTCCTCTATAATGCATTCAGTAAGATCGACTACAAGATCCTCTGCTCAGGAATTGTCGCCTATCGCCGCGCACGCGAAGCAGCCCTCGTCGCGTATCCGCATGTTTATCTGACGCTCACTGAATTACTCAAAATGAACGTCAAGCTCGCAGTCGTCTCCGATGCCCCTGCGCGTGAAGCGTGGTTGCGCCTTTGCTATCTGAATCTCCATCATCTCTTCGATGCAGTGGTTACGTTTGAGGATACGGGAGAACGGAAACCCAATCCCGGACCATTCCTCAAAGCACTCGAACGACTCCATGTGAAGGCAATTGAGACGCTCATGGTTGGCGACTGGGCGGAACGGGATGTTGTCGGTGCGAAGCAGGTCGGAATGAAAACGATCTTCGCGCGTTACGGAGATACGTTCGGCACCGTTCACTCGCACGCTGACTACGACGTTGATGACATCGCTCAAGTCATTAGCATCGTGAAGAAAGAAAACGGAGGAGCATGATGGGAGCGATCCAGGGTATCGGCGTTGACGTCGTGGATGTGAAGCGGATGGAAGCGATTATCAACGAGCAGCGAGAGCCGTTTCTCGACAAAGTGTTCACGGAACACGAGCGCCGGTATTGCGAATCGAAAGCGAATCCCCACCAGCATTTTGCTGCGCGATTTGCGGCGAAGGAAGCGGTGAGCAAAGCGATGCAAACAGGTTGGAGCGGCAAGTTCCGATGGAAAGATGTGGAGGTTGTCAACGAAGAATCGGGCGCTCCGAGCGTTGTACTTTCGAACGAAGTTGCGAAAATACTAAAAGCCAGCCGTATTCATCTCTCCCTTTCGCACACGGAAAACACCGTTGTCGCGTTCGCGATCATCGAAGCAGCCTGAACAGGGTTGCGGGCGCTCATTGCAACTCTACCCCGTTTTCAGTACTTTGAGATGGAATTCAACGCGTCCTGTTCCATATTGTCCCAAATGTCCGAAGGTCCGTAAGGACTCCTTCGGAGCTTCGGGACTCACAATTTCGAGCGAGCTATGAAACATATCGGCATCAAGAAGCTGTACTATTCGATCAGCGAGGTCAGTAAGATCACCGAGTTGGAGCAGTATGTTCTCCGGTATTGGGAGTCGGAGTTCGCGCAGCTCAAGCCCGCGAAGAATCGCGCCGGCAACCGAATCTACACCAACAAAGACATTAAGCTGACCATGCACATCAAGCAACTCCTCCGCGATGAGAAGTACACAATCGAGGGAGCGAAAAAGATCCTTGAAGACTATGTTCCCGAAACAGATGGCGGAGAACAGTTGGAACTTCTGAGCTTTCCCCTGAGAAAAAAGATTCAGGATGAGGACATCCGCACAGAGATGGGTGAAGTGAAAGAGTTCTTGGAAGGGTTGCTGGAGAAGATGAAGTGATGTTGCCCGTTACCGGTTTCCAGTTGGCGGTTTGAAACGATTGATTCGTGGGGGGGAAACGGAGGGAAGTGGAACAGAAGACGATGTGAAACGACCAAGGAGGACAAGACGATCCCGTAGAAAGCTCCGTGAAGAAAGCTGACTGCGGGTTTTTTGTTTACAAAGGACTTGCGAAGCTTTTGATTCGCCGACAACGATAACTTCTGAAATTGATTCTGTAAGAACATGAGCGCTCCACTCAATACCATTCTCATAATCGCAACGCCAACACCGTTCTCGAAGCGCTAAAGAAAACATCTGTCTCTAATCAAAGAGACAGCCCGTGTTTCCCCATCGTCGCAACAAAATCTACTTCCTCTGGTACCGCGAAGATGGTCGGCGGCTCAAGATCTGGACTCATGCCACAACCGAAGCAGAAGCCTACAAACTCATCCAACCATCTTAAGAAGTCTCAACTTCGGGGTCAGCGGAAGAAGCAAATCTCGGAATTCATAGACGAAGTCACACGCACCTCCGCTCATGCTTTTGTTTCTGAAGTAGCCTGAGAAGTAATGCCTCGAATTCTGCGCAGAACCTCGGCGATGTTGGCTAGAAGGATTCCAGACAACACAAGCGATGCGCCCAAAACAATGTATCGATCAAATTGTTCACCCTTCGCAAGTATGCCCAAGGAGACAGCGATGATAGGGGTTACGAACGCTGTGAGAGAGAGAATAACGGGAGCCATATGCTTCGTGAGCCAAAAAAAAATCACATACGTTAACACGGTCGCAAAGACAGAAAGGTAAAGCAACGGAACGATGTCCTGCGATCCAAACTCCAGTTTTGAATAGTCCTCTACGACAGCACTGGTCGAGAGCAGAATAATTCCTGCAATCAGCATCCCGACAAAGTTAATAGTTATCGGACTATAGTCCTTTCCGTTTTTGATCAGTGAAATCAATCCGAATGCTTGAAGCCCAGCACTGGCAACGACTGAGATCATTCCAAAAAGAGGTGTGTGATCAGAAACGTCGATCTCCCTCGAAAGAATAGCCAACACTCCGAGAAATGCGAAGACAATCCCGAGGATGAGGAAGGGGGCGATCCGTTCGGTTTTTATCCGGAAGCGAGAAAAGATAGCGACCCAAAATGGAAATGTCGCAAACAGAATTGCGGAGAGTCCTGACGGAATTTGCCGCCCTCCCCAGTAAATCAATGCGAAGGGCATCGCATAGGTAACCATTGAAAGTTGGAGGCTTAACAACCAGAACCTCTTTTCGTTTGGAACTTTAATGCCTTGCGCCGCCATCATCATTTGCAGGATAATGATCGCAATGACGAACCGAAGTCCCGCCGCGAGAAACGGAGGAACGGTGTCGAGACTTTCCTTGATGACTAACCACGTTGATCCCCACACAAGGCAGACAAAGATCAGTCCAAGGGTAACGCGGAGGCGCAATGGTATTTTCATATTTTCACTCCGAGCTATAGCTAAGCCCCTTGAGGATGCGTTCGTTCTCTCGCCAATGTTCGCGTACTTTCTGCACGAATAGAAAGTTTCCCCTCGTATCGTTCAAACTCCACAATTTCTACAGCTATTGAATACGGAATTTCATCGTCGAAATCCAGAGTGTTTTTTGTAATAGAGCAATGAGAACGTGAGTTTTTGCGGGCAATAGAAATGTCAGGTTGTGGTACCTTTGGAGCCTTTACCAGCGAAAGGAATCCAAAGATGCCGGAGACACTGACCATGAGCAGAAAAGATCGAGGGAAGCAAAGAGGCCCAGTTTGCCGAAGATCGCATTGGCGTATTGCCCTTTCTCAACGATGGGCTCTTCGAGAAGGGAATTCACTCCAAGAACATCGTAGTCAGTGTGACGGGAGAAAAGGCGAAACATTCCCAGCGCCTTGCGTAAGGACAGAGCTACCCGAATCCGTTCAATCCTTCGACCACGATCCGGTTTGGAATCCCGGTTTCGTCGAACGTTCAGATCGTGATTCATAACCTGATGGGTCAGGCGGTTCGTACCCTCGTCTCACGTCGCTATGCAGTTGGATTCTATGATCTGACTTGGGATGGGAAAGATGGAGCGGGGAATGCTCTCCCAAGCGGTGTCTATATCTACCGGCTTGAAACGGATCAATGTATGCAGGCAAAGAGGATGACCCTGCTCAAGTAGTGTTTTCTTTTGGTGCTGCTTTTTGGTGGGAGGGATTACGGGTTTTGACCAAGCTCTTTGACAGCGGCTTCTGCCGCAAGTCGAATCACATGACGAGGGGAGGAAATACTGATCGCTTTCTGGACAAAAGGAATGGAATTTCTTGATCCCGACAAGCCGAGAGATCGAATTGCCTCTGCCCGTACAAGGTAACTGTCGTCGTTGAGAAATCGCTCTTGGAGGAACGGCGCAAGAGAGGAATCCTTCAGCTCCCCGAGTGCCTTAACTGCAGCAACTCGTACCGACGATTTCGGATCGGCAGATCGCTCTTTGAAGAAGGGCTTGAGGTCGATGCTCCTCAATGTTGAGAGAACGCGCAGCGCCTCTCTTCGTACCGCCCAGAATTTGTCCTTCATGGCCCTCTGCCGGAGAGCATCCAGAACTCCCGGCTGATCCAACCGTTTCTCCAGTTGTCCCGTCGCCCAGAGGCGTCCGATCATGTCATCATATGCCAACTGATACAACAGCTCGGCATCGTTCTTGGGGAACTTCAATTCCTTCAAAAGAAAATTTCCCTCATCGAAACGTACGAGAAGAGGAGGTTCCGGGCAATCGAGCGTTAATCTCTCTTCTCTGTTTCTGATCCGGGCTAAGTGGGTCTTCTTTCCCTTCCGCGTCACGACCGAGACGTTAACAGGCGTCTGGAAAACAGGAACTCCCTTGGTCGTATCCTGTGTCTGAACTATCCTGAGGTGAACCCTCCTTTCTTTTGCATCCCACGTGTAGTCGATCTCAAACTCTGGATGCCCCGGCTTATGGATCCACTGTTCAAAAAACGAATCGAGGACTTGACCTGTCGACTCCCGGATGGCAACGAGCAGATCGTGAGTGTCCGTGGGTTGATAAGCATGCTTCTTGAGAAAGTGAGACATTGCCCGACGGAAGTTTTCATCCCCCATCGTCCACCGCAGAAGATTGAGCACCGCGGCGCCTTTCGGATACGTATGGGCGTCGAAGTTCTGGTTGGGGAAATCCCACCGGTCAAAGACGATCGGCCTGCGGTACTTCGTCCGCGCTTCGTTCAGATACTGGTTCTTCTTGTTCTCTAGATTTAACGCTCCCTCTTCCTCTCCAAGAGAATGCTTGCTATACAAATACTCTCCGTAAGTGGCAAAGCTTTCATTGATCCACGTGTGGTTCCAATCGCGCATCGTGACGAGGTTTCCCCACCATTGATGCGCCGCTTCGTGTGCTACAAGCCAATGACTTGGAAAATCCTGATCCGCTTTCTCGTCGTGAATGATGTTCTCTCCTACCACGGTAGCGGTCGTGCTTTCGGCTCCACCACCGATCCCGGGAATGGTTATCTGGTCGTACTTGACCCAGGGATACGGGACTGCATATTCCCTTTCGAAGAAGTCAATGATCTGAGGAGTGCGTGAAAACGAGCGAGGTGCATCCACCAGATCTTTTGGATATACCCAGTAATTGATCGGAAGGGAACCAAGGGAATCTCTCAGGACGACGTACGGCCCGGCAACGAGAACGAATAAATATGTAGAATGAGGTTGTTCCTGATGCCAATGGAATGTCTTCGTCCCCTCTGAACTGTTTTCTCGGACGCTAACAAGTCTGCCGTTTGAAAGTACGGAATAGCTGCTGCGGACCGTTGCAATCACTTCGTTGGTTGCTTTGTCATTGGGATGGTCGTAGCAGGGGAACCAGTGCCGCGCACCGGTAGGAAAGGAGAGTGTGTTGATAAGACTTGGATGCTCGGGAGTCTCGGGTTTGAAATCGAGTCCGAGATCGTATCCCTTCGACATACCGTACTTCTCTTCATCAACATCGATTCCTTCTCCGTGATAGAACACCGTTAAGGAAAGGGTGTCGCCATAGCGGTGCGGTTTTAGGAAGTTGACGGTGAGCTTCCCTCCTTCGTGAGTGAACGCAAGAGACTTTCCTTTCTGATCGGTCACTCGATTCACCCGATATGTTTCCGCATCAAAAGAACAACTTGAGAATTCGTCTCTCAAAGGCCTGAGCGTAATTGTACACTCTCCCCACAGAGATTTCGTTTCCTCCTCAAAACGAAGGGCGATGCGATAATGAATAGCATCATATTCCCGGGTTCGCTCCGATTGGCGGGGCCGACTGTACACGTCGACCGCTTGTGTAAAGAGAGATTCCTGGACTAACACCGCGAGAATGAACAGAGCACGCATTCCTTGCTTCCTCATCGCTTGATCTGTTGAGTTGGGCGAAGTTGAACGATCCCTTCCCCTTTCATAGCTTTCTCGATCTCGTCAGGAGTGGAGGGAAGGAAATCAGTGAAAAGCTCCACGCCGGTTTCTGTCACGGCAACAACATCCTCCATCCGGATATAGAGATGTTCCTCCGGGACCCAGAGCATCGGATCGACGGAGAAGACATGGCCTTTCAGAAACGTCCCGTTCCAATACGTGCCCACATCATGAACCGTCATTCCGACGGGATGGGAGAGATGGCCCCGGAAAGGAAGCATCGCCTCCGCTGCTTTCCTGTAATGGTCTTTCGAGAACTTCGTGTTCTTGATGACGATCTCCATCTCTGCACGCGCACCGTCCAGAACTTGCTGGGCAGTCACTCCGGGCTTTATTCTCTTTAGTAGGGCGGCGCGATAGGCAAGGATGATTTCCCCCATGATGCGCTGATCAGTAGTGTGTTTTCCGTTGACAGGCCACATCCGAGTTACATCGCTTGTGTAGTACCGGAAGTCTGGCGCGTAGTCCATGAGCAGCATATCGCCGGCCTTGAGTTGGCTCGCATTATGAAAGTAATGTCCCATCCATGCATTTTTCCCGCCTGCGGTGATAGAGGAATATCCCTCATGACGGGCGCCATTGAGGAGGAACACGTAACGGGCGGCCGCATCAAGCTGGTATTCGTACACGCCGGGCCTCGTGCTTCGCATCGCTTCCATTAATCCCAATCCAGCCAACTCCGAAGCACGACGGATCAAGGCAACCTCCGTTGGACTCTTGATCATTCTCAACTCGTCGAGGGTTGGAGAAAGATCCCGGATTTCAAACGTGGGGAAACGCTGGCGCATCAGCTCAATGAAATGTCCCTCCCTTGACGGCCTCCCGTCCCACGGATCGGCCGCGATTCCTGCCAATCCGCTCAGATGCTCATCTCGACTCTGCGCAACTCCTTCCGACGGACTGAAGGGTGTAAAGAGGACCGGACCGGGAGGACGGATGATGGAACCCCGGAGGTGGCGCGCGAGAAGTTCTACGCCGAAAACCTGATCGACTCCCGTGAGGGTTTTGACAAGGTCTGCATCTTCTGCCGACAGCAACTTCCCCTCGTTTCGTTCACGTGGCTCGTCACGATGCGGAAGATAGAGAGTGGTCTTGCGGTTCCGCCCATCGAGCAGCAAGTATGCATGAGGCGTTTCTACTCCGCAGAGATAGTAGAACTCATTCGTTTGCCGAAAGACTTTGAAACCATCCACTCCCTGAGCCCCCTGCACAAGAGCCATAGCATTGTTCCCAATCTTCTCGAACACGCGATCCCTTCGCTCTTTGAACTCCGAAGGGGAGAAGTCTGCCTGAAAGAGAGAACGATCTTGTGCCAACACAATAAGCGGAAGGAATATCCACAACAGTTTAACGGGACGCATTGTTCTGCCTCCTAAGGTTTGATGGATGAATCGTGGATAATCGGACCCGTCGGACAATTTGATTTGTAGAAAAGTTGTTCGATTCGCTCGGTGGCGGATCGGCATTCTGGAGTTGAAATCCGACTGGGAGTGTGTCGCCAAAATAGGCAAGAGGGGAGGAAAATGCAAAGGAAATGATAGCGGATCCTTTTCCGTGAATTCAGTGAAGCACTTGGATTGCTTCCGTGAGGATCTCTGGCTATATTTCGATTGTGATGTTGCTTTTGACCTGAGATGAATTCGGAACGTGGCGCAGCCCGGTAGCGCACTTGCTTGGGGTGCAAGGGGTCGCGGGTTCAAATCCCGCCGTTCCGACAAAGAAATGCGAAATTCGGAATGGTGAATGCGGAATGGAAGAATCTTCATTTTAGATCGAGTGACTCAAAAATCATTCCCCACTTCACATTCCGCATACCGAACTTGAACTATGCCAGACGTCAAGACAACCAAGAAAATCATTCTCGTAAGTGATAAGGTGCTGATCGCTCCCGATCGCGAGCAGGATCGAACCGCGCACGGCCTCTACTTGCCGCAGGGTGTGAAGGAAAAGGAAAAAATCCAGAGCGGCCATGTTGTTCAGGTCGGCCCGGGGTACGCCGTTCCCAATCCGCATTTCATTGATCAGGAATCGTGGTCAACGTCCCCCAAGGAGCCGGTAAAGTATCTTCCTCTTCAAGCAGAGGAGGGAGATTACGCGCTCTTTCTCCGCGATGCGGCTTTCGAGATCGAATACGAAGAGCGGAAGTATCTCATTGTTCCTCATTCTTCTATTCTCATGATCATCCGGCGATCGGGATTTACAGGGCTTTCCGAAAGCTGATGGAGGAGCGTGATTTGCGTGTGTTCAGTCACGATAACCTTCTGGCGCAACTCCAAAGTGCCGAATATCGAAACGGTTACTACGTGCTCGAGTTTTATGCCGCCAACGGGAAGCCATCGAAGGAACGAACAGAGAAGATCGAGAGGTTCTATCTCTATCCTTCAGGTGGAACGCTTCGGGATGAGAACTTCCAACTGATCTTCTACGATTCGCGGTATGATACATATCGGGGATTCAAACCGCCCCAAGGTCGGAAGGCATAAGGGAACGATTTCTCACGAGCAATGGTTATGAAAGTGCCGCAGAAGATGGCACAATTTGTTTATAGAATAAGAAAGGAGGAGCAATGTACGACCTATTAATTCAGCAGATGAGAGATGAGGTGACGCGACTCGGTGCACAGGAGCTTCGCAAGCCCGAAGAGGTTGACGCCGTCCTACCGGACGCGAAAGGAACCATGCTCGTCGTGGTAAACTCCACGTGCGGATGCGCAGCAGGAGGCGCGCGACCCGGGTTGGCGAAGGCGCTTCAGAATCCCGCTCGGCCTGAGAAGATTGTTACAGTCTTTGCGGGTCAAGACCGTGAAGCGACTGCACGCGCCCGCGAATACTTCGTTGGGCAACCACCGTCTTCGCCGTCGTTTGCATTGATGCGTGATGGAAAGCTGGTAGATATGATCCATCGTCACGAGATCGAAGGACACACGCCGGATCAGATCGCCTCTCGTCTGGCGGTCTCGTTTGAGCAGCATTGCACAACTGAAACAAGACAGGCTGTCTAAGATGAACTGAACGTGATGGTTTCCAAGGGCTACTCCGGTAGCCCTTTTCATTTTTGCCCCAAGAATAAAGTGCCGTAGCATTCTCTTCACACTATTGTCAGTATGACGTTCGAACCAATTACCTCATCATTGCAGCACAAAGTTGTCCCGCCTCGCCAGGAAAGCCCCGGTCCACACCCAACACTATTTCTGTTACATGGTCGCGGGACAAATGAAGACGACTTGCTTGGACTCGTTCCGCATCTCGATCCGCGTCTTCTCATTGTGAGTGTTCGCGCTCCGTTTGGTTTTCCGCTCGGCGGGTATACTTGGTATGAGATTCTGCAGGCTGGCTCGCCGGAGCCAAATCAGTTTGCAGAGAGTTATGATCGCTTGGTGAATTTCCTTGGTGACGCCAAGCGAGCTTTTCGCATTGACCCCAATCGGTTGTTCCTGATGGGGTTCAGTATGGGGACGGTCATGGCCTTGGCTCTTGCGCTGACAAAACCTCACGAGATCACTGGCATCGTTGCTCATAGTGGCTACACTCCTGAAGGAACAAATCTCAAATTTCAATGGGATGATCTTCAACGGACCGCATTCTTTGTCGCGCATGGGAGGTTCGATCCAGTTATTTCCGTAAAGCTTGGGAGACGCACAAGAGAATTATTGTCGAAAACCTCAGCCCCGCTTACCTACAAAGAATATCCCATTGCGCATCAGATCAGCGAGGAGAGCCTCACCGATCTAAGGACCTGGCTTACAGGCCAACTCGACAGTGTCTCATAAGTCTCTGATTACCCACTGAAATTCCCTCATTTGAACTCCACAAAGTTTTCCGTACCATCTTCACGCATGTTTTTCCACACAACCAATGAACCGATCATGAACATACGCCCGTTCCTTTCAGCTATTCTCATTGCTCTTCTTCTTGCCGGATGTGCTTCGGTCGAGAAAGAGGATGTCACTTTTCGTGAAGCGATCAAACCGATCAAAGAAAAGTTTGCTCCGGACCGTCGTGTTGCTGTGTTTGATATTGAATGGGAGCGAAAGGGTTCGGCACTCGTCGTCAAAGGTCAGGTCGAAGACCTTGATGCCAAGCAAGAGGCGCTCCTGGCAATTATGAATATTGTTGGAACAGGAGTTCTCGATAGCATCAGGATGCTTCCGGATCCTTCGCTTGGAGATCGGCAGTTCGGGATCGTTACGGTGAGTGTTGCCAACATGCGCAGCAAACCTGCACAGTCGGCGGAACTGGCTACGCAAGTGTTGATGGGGATGGTCGTGAAGTTGCTCAAAGAAGAGAACGGGTGGTACTATGTGCAATCTCACGACAAATATCTCGCTTGGCTTGAAGATGATGCGATGCAGATCGTCGATCGTGCCGGCGTCGATGCTTGGGCTGATATTGAAAAGGTCATTGTCACCGGACAATACGGTGTCGTTCATGAGAAGCCGAATCACGATGCCCAACGAGTAAGTGATCTTGTGGTCGGATGCCTCCTGAAGAAAAAGGGAGTGCGTGGCAGTTGGGTTGAAGTAGAATTGCCGGACGGGATAAAAGGTTTTGTGGAAAGAACGTCTGTGGTCGAATACAACACATGGAAAGCAAGCCGCAAGCTTACCACCGAAAATGTCGAGAAAGTTTCGATGTCGCTTCTTGGTGTTCGGTACTTGTGGGGCGGAACGTCGGTCAAAGGAATGGATTGTTCCGGATTCACAAAGACGGTCTTTCGGTTAAATGGTTTGGAATTGAATCGCGATGCGAACCAACAAGCAACAATGGGCGAAGACGTGTTTATTGGGGATGAGTTCCTAGGGTTGCAGAAGGGCGATCTCCTCTTCTTCGGACGGAAAGCGACAGCCGAGCGACCCGAGCGAATCACGCACGTTGGAATCTATCTGAACAATAAAGAGTTCATTCACTCGCCCGGCGGCGCACGAGTTCGGTTCAACAGCTTCGATCCATCGGCGCCGAACTTCAGCGAGGGGTTGTTGAAATCGTTCGTGCGAGCGCGTCGGGTAATTCCTTCTACAAAAGTTAAGGAGGTTAGTTAGCCCTTGGCTTTTGTCACAGACACAACCGCCGTCTTGGTGTATCTGGTTGTCATGATCGCGGCGCTTCATTGGCTTGCCGACCAGAAGTTCCTTGCGGGGTTCTTCAAGTATCTTCCTCCCGTCATCTGGGTATATTTCCTTTCGATGCTCTCATCCAATCTGGGAATTATTCCGCAGAGCCTTGCACTCTACGATTGGATTCGAACATATCTTCTTCCCGCTGCTCTCATCTTAATGTTGCTTTCTGCAAACGTCCCCGCGTTGGCGAAACTTGGTGTGAAGGCCATCGTAACAATGCTCATCGGAACTGTAGGGATTGCGGTGGGCGCGGTCGTTGCGTACACCGTTCTTCGTCCGTGGTTACCGGAAGAAGCGTGGCGAGGCGTTGGGGCATTGACGGGGAGTTGGGTTGGCGGCAGCGCGAACATGGTAGCGGTTGCATCGAGTGTGGGGACTCCTGATTCGATGCTTGGTCCGCTGATCGTTGTTGACACGGTGGTCGGTTATGGATGGATGGGAGTTGTCATTGCCCTCGCCGTGTTTCAAGACAGAGTCGATCGCCGTAACGGAGTGGATCGGACGATCATCGATCAACTGAATCGTCGCATGGGCGAGCTTGCCGCCGCCAATCGTCGACCCTTGAAGTTCCTCGACCTTCTCATGATGCTCGCTATCGGTCTCGGCCTTGGGCATGCAATGGTGCAACTCGGTCGTTACATGCCGGAGATGGGTGCCGTGCTGAACGCGTTCGGGTGGGCGATTATTCTTTCGACGGCTTGCGGCGTTGCGCTTTCATTTACAAGAATTTCGGAGCTCGACTATGCCGGTGCTTCGATCATCGGCACGTTCTTTTTCTACCTCTTGCTTGCTACGATCGGCGCACGGGCGGATATTGCCGGCATCATTGACGCACCGCATTTTGTGCTGCTTGGTGTGATCATCATCGGAATTCATGCAAGCTTCTTGTTCCTCGCCGGGAGAGTATTCAAATCGCCAATGTTTTTGATGGCAACGGCAAGTCAGGCAAATATCGGCGGCCCTATCACCGCACCGATCGTTGCAACGGTCTATCAAAGTTCGCTTGCGCCTGTTGGGCTGCTGATGGCCATAATGGGCAACATGGCTGGCACATTTGTCGGGCTTATGGTCGCTCAGCTCTGTTTCTGGATCGGCGGATAATGGACACAGCGTATTGTATTCACACAGGACAGTTTGTACTTTTGACGCCCACACAAGGGAACTCATGAAGACAAACAAGAAACAAATTCTTATTATCGATGATGAGCCTACATGGCTCATGTTTCTCAAAGAGTTCTTACAACAAAAGGGGTATGATGTTATGGAAGCGGCCAACGGTGCCGATGCACTCAAGGTCCTGAAAACGTACAATCCCGATTTCATTATGAGTGATATCCGCATGCCCGACATGAACGGCTTCGATCTGCTGTCGAAGATCAGGACACTTCCTTCATTGTCCACGACGCCATTTCTGTTCCTTTCTGCACTAGATGATTTCCATGCCCGCAAGGTCGCGAAGGAACTTGGTGCGATCGATTGCGTTGCCAAGCCCATGAATTCAGAGGATATCGCCGGTATTCTCACAAAGTACCTTCCGCGTTAAACTCGCCAACCGTTCCCCGGGTGGTTGTTGCAATTCTCCCGCGACGTTGCTATGTTGCAAGCAGCACACAGCATACATCTATGGAAGTTAGGCTCCGAAAAATCCGCAGGTTCCGTGCTTCATTAGGACCGGTTGAGCAAGCGCAAATCGTCGCATCCACGGCTGTCGTGGTTGCGATGGTCACTATCGTTACCGTCAGATTGTTGGGCGATTACAAGCTTGATTGGTACGATCTCGTCAGCGTAGTCACAGTCGGTATTTTTGGTTTCCTTATCGTGTACTTCACACTGAAGTACGGTCGTTTTCTCGAAGAACAACGACAAGAACTTCTCGCGCTGAACACCATCGCCGAAGCTGTCAACCGCGCTGTCGAGATCAATTATTTGCTTCAAAGCGCGCTTCAGGAAGTTCGACGCCTGTTGGACGTCGAATACGGTTGGATCTATCTATTGGAGGGGGAACAATTAGTGCTACGCGCGTCGAGAGGGACGGAGGAGAAAGATGTGGCACTTATCCCATCGCCAACAAATATCCATGATGAGACATTGACGTGGATTCGTTCACAGCGAATTCAAAAACGACCGAAGAAACGCCGCACAAGTTCGAGTGAATGGGGGCATGAGGAATTTGAGTCGTGGGCGTCGGTGCCGTTGATGATGAAGGATGTATTTTCTGGAGCGATTATTCTTGCGAGTAAAGAACGCGACGCGTTTTCGGATAAGCAACTTCAGTTTATGTCGGCCGTTGCAAACCAGATTGGCGTTGCGTTGGAGAATGCGGCGCTCTTTGAACGTCTGCGAAAATCCGAAGAACGGTACATGGACTTGTTCGAACATTCACCCGACATGTATCACATTGTAAATCGGGATGGCGTGATCGTAAGCGTGAACCAAACGGAGGCGGACCGGCTTGGCTACAAGAAAGAAGAGCTTGTCGGTGCGCCAATCCTGAAACTGTACCCCCCCGACCACTTTCACGACGCCAAACGATTGTTGGAACAAGTGTTCGAGCAACACCGCGAAGTAAAAGGACTCGAGCAACAAATGGTGACCACCAAGGGTGAGTTGGTGGATGTCAGCGTCAGCACATCAATCATCTATGATCAACTCCAAGCTCCGATTCTGATGCGCGCCGTTGCACGGGATATTACGGAAAAGAAGAATCTGGAATCGAAAATTATCCACGCACAGAGAATAGACAGCATCGGCAACCTTGCAGGCGGCGTGGCACACGATTTTAATAATATTCTCACCTCCATTCTCGGTTCCATCTCCATTATGAAGCGGAAGATGAAACAGGACGATCAATGGTTCCGTTTCGTGGAGATTATCGAAACGGCAGCGAAGCGTGGTGCCGGTTTGACACGACAGCTTCTGACATTTGCGCGTAAGGGGACGGTGCAGTTCCGTCCCGTGCTCATTCATGACATTGTCGAAGAAACCGTTCAATTGTTCGAGCGGAGCGTTGACAAGACCATTCAAGTCCGGCTCTACGTAAATGACCGCGACTGCATTGTCAATGGAGATGATGGGCAAATCCAGCAAGCACTCTTGAATCTTCTCATCAACGCACGTGATGCTATGCCGAGTGGCGGCACCATCAGTGTTGAGACGAAGCTTGTACGCTTTGACGATCATCGTTCATCAACCGTGGCAGAAGCGCGCAGCGGCGATTTTGTCGCCGTGTCCGTGTCAGATACCGGTGAGGGGATGGATCATCATGTGCAGCAGCGGATCTTTGAACCTTTCTTTACGACGAAGGATCAGGGAAAGGGGACGGGGCTTGGTCTTTCCGTTGTGTACGGTGTTGTCAATGGCCATAACGGCTTCATCAATGTTCAAAGCAAGCCGGATGAGGGTTCCCAATTCACGCTTCATTTTCCGTTGATGCAAGAAGCCGAACGCGTAAGAACTTCTCTCAAACAAACGAAACTGCGCAAAGGGAAGGAACGAATTCTCGTCGTTGATGACGAGGAACACGTCGGCGAGGTTATCGGGGGTATGTTGAAGGATCTTGGATATCGCGTGACGGTGG
>JANONN010000431.1:0-2500 GCA_031420835.1 Ignavibacteriales bacterium
CCCTTCCTTACGGGGGAACGGGAGTCAATATAGACTGGGAGGGGGGTGTCTGTCAAGTCCTGAGTTACGATTAAGGGAAAGGACAACATTTACTCAACAATATGGCTGAACTGTTCGTTCACACCCCCGGATTTCTGACAACTGTGCAAGACCTCGGTCGCCCCGGATGTGCTCATCTTGGCATTTCCGCTTCCGGTGCCGCCGATGCTTTGTCGCTCCGTATCGGTAATGTTCTTGTTGGCAATGACGAGCACGCTGCAGCGCTTGAGATGACGTTAGTCGGTGGCACTTTCGAGTTTGATACCGATGTTACCTGTGCAATCACCGGCTCAGATTTTTCTCCGCGCTTAGTGGAGAAACCTGTCCCACTTTGGAGAACCATCGATATCCGTGCCCGCCAACGATTGACATTCGGTGCGACCACTTTAGGCGCACGATGTTATTTGTGCGTCCGCGGTGGAATAAGTGTACCCATGATGTTTCGTAGCGCCTCCACGCATCTTCAAAGTGGTATCGGTGGATTGAATGGGCGAGCGCTGCGTTCTGGTGATCGTCTGGTCTTGACGAGTCCAGGCATAGCCCCCGCTCGATATATTCCCGAACATTTTCTTGACGCGCTTTCCAAAAGAGATGTTCTGAGAGTCACACGAGGAATACATCGGGATCTCTTCACAACGGCAAGTCTGAATGGTTTTGCTGAATCGACATATGAAGTGACAGAAGAAGCGAACCGAATGGGGATTCGACTTCAAGGAAAGTCCTTGGAAAGAAAAGAGACCGCAGATATTATAACGCAGGGTGTTCCACTCGGTGCAGTTCAGATTCCCCCAGGTGGTCAGCCGATTATTTTGTTTGTAGAGCATCAAACAACCGGAGGCTATCCGCAAATCGCAAACGTCATCAGTGCTGACTTTCACCTGCTCGGTCAGCTCAGGCCACGGGATCGAATCCGTTTTGAATTTGTCACACTCGAACAGGCTCACGCGCTTCTCCTTGAACAAGAGGCCTCGCTTTCTCCAACTCATCTCTTTCCACAATGAACGCATCTCCTCAACGCTGGTATTCAACCATCTCCCGCCAACAATGGAAAACTCTCCTCGCCGCCCAACTCGGCTGGATGTTGGACGCAATGGATGTGATGTTGTACGCGTTTGCGTTAACGGCAATACGAGAAGAGTTCTCTCTTTCTTCCGCAGAGGCCGGCGGGCTCGCATCCGTTACGCTTCTTACTTCATCGGTAGGCGGAATACTCTTTGGTATTCTCGCCGATCGTATCGGTCGTGCGAAGGCTCTTATACTTTCGATCCTCACGTATTCCATTTTCACGGCGCTGACGGCAACGGCGCATTCCGTTGCACAGTTGATAATCTGGAGATCGCTTGTGGGGCTTGGCTTGGGTGGTGAGTGGTCTGCCGGATCGGTGCTTGTAGCAGAAACTTGGCCAGCCCAGCACCGCGGGAAAGCGATCGGTCTGATGCAATCGGGGTGGGCGATCGGGTACATCCTTGCCGCGCTTCTTGCAGCCGCTGTATTGCCAACACTCGGGTGGCGGACACTTTTTCTTTTTGGAATCCTCCCCGCTTTTCTTACCCTGTGGATTCGCCGTAACGTTGCCGAGCCTGAAGTGTGGCTGAAGAGAACTGTGCATTCCACCAGCGCTCGTGCTTCACTTGCCGAGATTTTCGGAAAACCTCTCGTGAAGAAAACCGTTCTTTCCTCGGTTGTTGCTATGAGCGTCCTCTTTGCCTATTGGGGACTTTTCACCTGGATCCCCACGTTTCTCTCTACGCCAATCGAAAAGGGGGGCGCCGGACTTACCCTTGTGAAGACGTCAGGGTGGATCATTCCGATGCAGATCGGAGCTTTTCTTGGTTACATCTCTTTTGGATTCCTTGCTGATAGGTTCGGGCGCCGCATCACATTTAACGCATTCCTGATTGCTGCCGCTCTTCTCGTCCCCCTCTACGGACAACTTGGCCAGCATGAGTTTTGGTTAATCGTGTTAGGACCGTTTGTTGGCTACTTTGGGCATGGGTATTTCAGCGTTTTCGGTGCGATGCTTGCAGAACTCTTCCCCACGCGCATTCGTGCGACAGCCCAAGGTTTTTGCTATAATGTCGGCCGGGCATTCAGCGCTCTTGCTCCGATTGTGATCGGCTCGCTTGCCGATCAATTCGGTATCGGGAGTGCGCTCGCCTTGACCTCAGCGTTTTTCTTGTGTGGTGCGGGGCTGATGTTCCTCTTGCCGGAAACGAAGGGGCGAGAATTGGAGTGAGAATGACGCGAACGATTGACATCAACTGCGACATGGGGGAACACCCGGAAGCGCTTACCGATGGATCGGAAGAGAGATTGATGAAGTTGATTTCTTCCGCCAACATCTCGTGTGGTGTTCACGCTGGCGATCCAGCCACGATGGAAGCGGTGGTGGGGCTTGCAAAGAAGCACGGGGTCGGGGTTGGCGCACATCCAAGCTTTCCGGATCGCACGAACTTTGGCC
>JANONN010000432.1:0-3137 GCA_031420835.1 Ignavibacteriales bacterium
CATCAAGGTCTCCGTACGGATAGGCGAAGGAAATCACCCGGTCTCCGAGCAAGTCTTCAATAATTCGTTTCGACTTTCTCACTTCTTCGACGACGGCCCGGTTCTGCAGCGCTAACAGACAGCGGTTCGAGATCGTGTGCGAGCCGAACTCGACGCCATAGCGTGACATCTCACGCACCTGCGGGGTTGTCAGGAGAGGAACCTGTGGATGGTCGGGGTCCCAGAAGTTTGTCCGCTGCTTCCTGTTTGCTACGAGGTACACGACAGCGTTCATACCGTACCCTTGGAGCAATGGGAAGGCGAGGGAATAGTTGTCCTCGTATCCGTCGTCAAAGGTCAGGATGATAGGGCGCGGGGGAAGAAGGCGTTCGCCGCGCGTGAATGCGGCATAGTCCGAAAACGTAATGGTGGTGTACCCCCTTCGGGTGAGCGAACGCAATTGCGCTTCGAATCGAGTGGTCGTGACCGTCAGTCCTTCAAGTTTGCCGCCCGGCAATGCAGGGACAACCCGATGGTAGAGCAAGACCGGAATAACGGAGGGTGATTTTGTTTTGATCAACGCTTGTTCGTACTGCTGTTGGACGGATTGCTCGACAGCTCGAACATCGAAGCGTGCGCGTGTCGCTTCAACGGTCTTTGTTGCCGAGGAGCGCGGCACGCCACGTGAGAGGATCGCCTCGAAGTCGTGCCTCACACGGAAAGGCTCCGGTTGCTGAAACGTGCCGGCATCGCCAAAGTTGCTATGGACCGCTTCCGCGAAGTTCTTGTCCGTGACCAAACCGAGATAGTGCGATTCTCCGAAGGCAACGAGCGGTTTCCCCAGCGCGAGCGCTTTGATGGCAACGCGCCCCGACCCGACAACGATGTCGCTGGCAGTCAGGTACTCGATAACGTCTTTTTGAAACCCCTTGAGGTAAACAAACGTCTTACCCGCAACTCGGTTTGCTTCTTCCACAAGCCGCGGAATATCCCCGGGAACCTTCATTCCTCCGATGATGAAAAACGCAAGCCGATATTTTTTCGCGAGGCGTGTAAGCACGTCGCGCAACAGCAGCCGCACAACGTCACCCTTGGGACCGGACAGTCGGCCGATGAACGAGAGGACGAGCGATCGCTCCGGCACGCCGAACACGCGTTTCTTCGCGGCCGGAGTCTTTCCGGTCCACAGATCGGAGGGAATGCCGTTCGGCACGACGGTGATCGCTTCCGGAGCGATTCCCAGCTCGTTTGCCAAATGGTCTTTGATGCTCTCACACACGGCAAGAATATGCCGACCGTAGATGTTGAACATCTTACTCGATGCGTGCACATGCTGCCGGCCGTGCACGGTCGAAATGAATGGCGTGTTGGTGATGAGCGTTGCGAAGTAGCCAACCCAACTGGCTGCACGCGAGTGGGCGTGCACAATCTGGATATCGTTTTGACGGATGAACCGGACTAACCAGCGAACGTTTGCCAGCCGTTGCCGGTAGGAGCGTTGTCCGATAGGGACGGTGATGTAGGTAGCGCGAGAGTCGAGCGAGAGCGTGTCCGAGACGATGAAAAGTGTGTGTCCGCGCTCTGCTTGCTGATCGACGAGGGTCGCCGCATAGACTTCGGCGCCAGTGACTTCGAATTGCGAGAGGACGTGAAGGATGTTCATACAGTCCGGGGAACAAGGTAGAAACAAAGGGAGGAAATAGCAAGATCGCGGAGGGTATTTGCAAGGTATTTGCAAGGAATAAAAAACGGCGCAGCCTTCCTACGCAAGACCGCGCCAACATACAGAATCCGTGCAAGCGGGAATCGCTCGAGAAAACGCCGGTGGAGAAGTGAGTCGCGTAAGAGGAGGAACGAAATGTCGACGCCCCGTCGGCGAAGCTCACGAAAATATGTCTCGGAGATCATCTCCAAGCCACCAAGGAACTCAGACATATTCAAGGAGAGAATGCGCATGACCTTTCAGATAAGTCTATAGTTCCTATATTCTCCAATGCGGAGACCGGTATGGTCGGCGATCCAGTCAAGAAAGCGTTCCTTGAAAGGTCCGCGTCCCCGCTTCTGGTCAAAGCGGAATGTCCAGTTTTGTCGGCTAATTCTCTTTTGCATCACGGAAGGGTGGGTCCCTTCGAATGTCCTTAATGTCCCACTTGAGACATAATCGAATAAGTCGGAGCGTCCAAAGTTCCTTTCCACCCACACATCATCGTGCCATAGTTTATGAAATGACTGCTGTTTCCGAATTTGGACTTCTGGTGGCTTCACCCATCCGTAGTGATAGATGGTGGCGTCAATCAGTTTCACGTTCATCTTTCTTCCGTTGATGCGAAACCCTTGAGCGTCTCCCCACGAACGCACGCCGATGCCGTTGCGGACAACGCGTATCTCTCTTCGATACCAGCGACGTGAAGCGCCCACAAGATCATAGCTTCCGTAGAAGTGGAGATAATTGAAAAGCAGCCCCTCAGCACGGTTATCGTGAAGATGCTCTTCCATTGCCGTGCGAATGAGTGGGATAGCCTTTTCGTGGATAACTTCATCCGCTTGTAGATAGAACGCCCAATCGCCGGTCACATGCTCAAGTGCGATGTTGGTCTGCTGTGCGAGAATTGCTCCGCCCGTTCGAAGAGATTCATCCCATGTTGTTTCGATAATTCTGATCTTCGGAGAATTGAGAGACTTCACGCGAGCAAGCGTGTCGTCGTCGGAATTGCCGACTGCGATCACGAATTCGTCAACCAAAGGGAGAAGGGATGAGATAGATTCGAGAAAGGGGTAATCAAACGTGACGCCGTTGCGGACGAACGAAAAGCCGCTGACCTTCATTTCGATGTCCCCGATTTCTTTGAGTACTCGCCAAAAGGGGTCGTCTTGTAGTGCCCCTCGCCGATATATTGGAGAATCGTGGTAAATTGCTTGGCGGCAACGAAACCGGGAAGAAGCGTGATTGGTTTGGAGTCTGGTTCGAAAAAGACCGTGGAAGGATATCCCGTTACTCCAAGCGCAGCAGCGAAGTTCCGCTCCGTGAGTTTCGTCCCTTTGTATGTGATTTGACGAGCGGATTCAGCATTGAGCTTCACGGTGATGAAATGACTGGAAAGAAGCGATAGAACGGATGAATCGGTATAGACTTCCTTATCCATCTTCTTGCACCAGCC
>JANONN010000433.1:0-1851 GCA_031420835.1 Ignavibacteriales bacterium
GGCGGGGCGGTGGGCTACTGGGGTTATGACATGGCGCGCCGCCTGATGACATTGCCAAGCTGTGCACGGGACGCCGAGAAGTTGCCGGACATGGCGGTGGCCATTTACGATTGGGCTATCGTGCTGGACCACCAAAAAAAAACTTCACAACTGGTATCACAGCTGCGCTATCCCGCAACAGAGAAAATACTGCCGAAGATCCTCGAACGGCTGCAAAGGGGCGGCAGTAAGTCACACACGGATTTCAAAGTGCAAGGCCTGATTGAATCAAATTTCACTTACGCCGGATATGAGGCTGCATTCAATGCCGTGCAGCGCTACCTGCGTGCCGGTGATTGCTATCAGGTCAATCTGGCGCAGCGTTTTGTTGCACGTGCCTCTGGCGACGCATTTCAGGCTTATCTGAAACTGCGCAGCTTGAGCCCGGCGCCATATTCTGCCTTCCTGAACCTGCCACAAGCCAGGATTTTATGTGCTTCTCCGGAACGATTCCTGCATGTACGGGAGGGCACGGTAGAAACCAGGCCGATCAAAGGCACGCGCCCACGCATGGCGGATGTGCTGCGCGATGCACAGGTAGCGCATGAGTTGCGGCACAGCAGCAAGGACCGTGCGGAAAATTTGATGATTGTTGATTTGCTGCGTAACGATTTGGGCAAGAGCTGCGTGCCAGGTTCAGTGCAAGTACCCAAGTTATTTGAGGTGGAAAGCTACGCTCAGGTACATCACCTGGTCAGTACCGTTACCGGTCAATTGGCTGACGGGCAGGATGCGCTGGCGCTACTGCGCCACTGCTTTCCCGGTGGCTCAGTCACCGGCGCGCCCAAGCTGCGTGCCATGCAAATTATCGAGCAGCTCGAACCCCATCGGCGTGGGGTGTATTGTGGCGCCATCGGCTACGTTGGATTTGATGGCAACATGGATAGTAATATCGCCATTCGCACGCTGGTTTATTCAAGAAACGAAATATGCTTCTCGGCCGGCGGTGGCATAGTCGCGGATTCCGATGTGGCGGCAGAATACCAGGAAACGCTGGACAAGGCGGCGGCGATGCTGAAGGTGCTACAACAGTTTGGCGGAAAATTCAGTTAACCGATATCGTGCCAAAAAAAACAGATTCAGGTGGGTGCAGTCTTGACGCGGGTGATGCGCACCACTTCAGGTATGCTGCGCAGGCCGCGCATTACCCGGGCCAGATGTTGACGGTTGCTGACTTGCAGGGTGAAATGCAGCGTGGTGTATTCGCCTTCGTTGGCAAAGTGAACATTTTCGATGTTGGATTCTGCATCGGCAATTGCCGCCGCAGATTTCGCCAGCACGCCGCGCTGGTTGGCAACAATCAACTTGATGTCGACATCAAAGGGTTTGTTGATGTGTTTATCCCACGCTACATCCAGCCACTCGTCCGTGCCGCCCCGCCCCTTGCGCAACGTGGGGCAGTCGTGAGTGTGCACCACCAACCCCTGTCCTTTCTTGATCATGCCGATGATGGGATCGCCCGGTATGGGGCGACAACATTTAGCGAACTGCACTGCCAGCCCCTCTGTTCCTTGTATGGTGATGACACCAGTGGAGGGAAGTTCGTGCGCACTCCCTTCACCCATTCGTGCCAGTTGGCGCGCAACAACCATATTAAGGCGATGCCCGAGGCCGATGTCGGCCAGAATTTCCACGCGCGATTTTGCGGTTGTATCCTTGATCAGCTTGTCCCATTGTGCCTGATCAATATCCTGCGGTTTTATGCCCAGCGAAGCAAGCGCCTGATTGAGCAGGCGTTCGCCCAGTTGGGCTGATTCATCGAAATGCATGGTCTTCAGAAAATGCCTGATCTGGGCGCGCGCCTTGCTGGTG
>JANONN010000434.1:0-8603 GCA_031420835.1 Ignavibacteriales bacterium
GCAGACGATCCGGATGCACCGCATGATATTTCTCTCGATGATCAGTCGCGCGCAATCTTGCGTGCAAGCGGCGGTGATCGCCTCAAAGCGGCGCTGAATGGAATCCGATTCGTTGGTCGCGATCCAGTAACAGGTCTTTCAAAAGGACAATATGCTCTCCGGGATACACTTATCGGTGGAAAGAGTTACTCGATCCTCGTGTATGCGCCAGGTGATTCGCTCGCTCTTTACTCTGCCAGTTTCTCCATCGTTGAAACAATGCCTCTTGACTCGGCAGGATATGATCGAGTCGGGGTTGGTCACTTCCGCTTTTCTGGAATTGGCAAGGGAAGCTACCTTCCGGTGCAATTTCTCCCGATGCCCCAGCAACATCGGTTCGCGGATGTCGTCGCCACCGCAAACATCACTGACGAATTACATGTCTCTGCTGAGTACGCAGCGAGCGAGTTCGACCGCAACCGTTTCTCCGACCTTGACAACGTAAACAGCAGCGGTGGTGCGTTCAAGATCGAAACTCGCTACACACCGAAGAACCTGAAGTTTTGGGAAACAAGTCTTGGTTCTCTTGAGCTTTCTTTGAAGAAGCGGTTCATTGATAAGAGATTTGTTGCGCCAGACCGGTTCAACGAAATCGAGTTCAGTCGAAAATGGGACGTTGACATTTCTTCAGTTGCAGATGAGGATCTTCAAGAAGCGCGGCTTGTGTACAAGCCCGCGGCCGGGTTTTCCATAGGCGGTGGATTTGGTACATTTGAGCGATCGGGATCGAGCAAATCGTCAAGGGCGGAAGCGAGCCTTGAAGTGCGTGACGACGCGCTTCCCAAAGCAGAGTACAAGCTCGAGAGCATTCATAGTCGGAATCTACTCATACAGTCGAGAGCGTCGTGGCTGCGGCAGCGCGGGGATGTCGAATATTCGTACGGCCTGATCGTTCCCGGCTTGCGCATTGAGCAAGAGGATAGAAAACAAACGACGGAAGGTTCCGATTCGTCACACGCGGGGAGTTTCAGGAATCTTGAGATTGCTCCGAGAATACGGCTGTTGCAATGGGGTGCGCTCAATGGTTCGGCTGAGTTTCAGATCCGAAGTGAGGATAGTGCGTTGGCGGGGCGAAGACAGAGAGCATTGAACTCAACCACACAACTCTATTCACTACAGATGCGCGATTGGAACTCTCTGACAAGCTCACTCAATCTCAGCATTCGGCGAGCCATATTCACTGAACCATTTCGGTTGCGTGGAAACAGCAACTCGGAAGTGATTCTCGTGCGATCACTTTCACGTTACTCTCCGGCACAGAGGAACCTGGAAGTAGAGACATTCTATGAATTCTCCAGTCAACGATCGGCTCGTCAGGAGCGCGTGTTTGTAAGGGTGGCCCGTGGAAGTGGGAACTACCGTTACAAGGGTGATCTCAATAACAATAATGCGGCCGATGATGATGAATTCGAGCTGACACGTTTCGATGGCGACTATGTTGTCATCTATGTTCCAAGCGATCAGCTCTATCCGATTGTGGACTTAAAGGCATCGAGTCGCGTGAGGTTGAATGGAGAACGTTTGTTTGCCGAGGGGAATTCAATATTCACGAATATCGTACGGAGTCTTTCGACAGAAACATATCTCCGTGTCGACGAACGGAGCAATGATCCGCTTACTCATCAAATTTATCTGATTCAACTCAGCAAGTTTCAGAATCCGCAGACGACAATCTCCGGTTCAAATCAGATTCAGCAAGATCTTCACGTGTTCGAGAATAAGCCGGACCTTTCATTTCGATTTCGTTACAATCAACGGAAAGGGCTTATTCAGTTTGTTTCAACAACCGAGCGGAGCCTCTTGCGCGAACGTTCGGTGCGAATTCGCTCGCAATTGCTCCCGGAGATCGGCAACATAACGGAGTATACCCACAAAGTTGATCGGGTGTCGGCAACGACTTCGTCAATACGGGAACGAGATCTTCTTTCCAACATCGTGAGTTCCGACTTTTCGTACCGTCCTTTACCGAGATGGGAAATAGGATTCCGCTTCGACGTGACTAACACGATTGATAAGTTCAACGCACTGAATGCAACCGCCGACGTCAACGAACAAAGCATCCGCCTGGTCTATGCCATGGTTGGTTTCGGTCTGTTACGATCGGAGATCAAACGAGAAGAAGTGGTTGTCTCGAATGTGGAACAGGGGCGTGTGCTCCCCTATGAGTTTACCGGTGGTAGAGTAGTCGGGAAATCGTTCTTGTGGCAGGTTGCATTTGATTACAGAATTACTCAAAATATACAAGTAACGCTCAACTATAACGGAAGGAGCGAGGGAACTCGATCTCCTATCCACACAGCTCGCGCTGAGGCAAGAGCATTTTTTTAGCGTGACTACTCAATGTCCTGTTGTTGAACAAATCAGCCCCGACAAGAGTCGGGGTTATTCCCGCGGATTTTAAGCGGGAATCTTTCCCTGCCAAACGTAAGATTCCCGACTACAGCATTCGGGAATGACAAGGATAAACGTTGGCGCTGTTGCATCGACAGAAAGCATGCTGAGCAGCGCGTTCAGTACGCCTGCGGCGAATTTTTCTCAAAAAGAGTAACTCACGATTGAGTTACTTAGGAGTTACCTTTTAACGATAGGAGCAAACATGTTGAAATTGGTCCGGTTATTGGTTTGTGGGATATTCTTCATCCTTGCTACATTCTACGGGTGTGGACCCGTTGAAAACGAGTTCTCCATTGATGAGCCGACGTATCCCCCCGTAACGCGTTTTGAAGCCGTAGCAGATTCATCGTTCCGAGAAACTATCCGTCTAAGGATTGTTGCCAACATTGGTCAGACGACTGCTTACACGTTTGACAAGATCGTGACAGCGCGACGAGACACGCTCTTTCTTGTTGCTGTTCTTGGAAGATATATGGAAAGTTCAAAGAGCACGTATGAACCTCGTCAGCTCCTATTGGATACGGTCATCGTTCTTCAATCGCCGAAGCTTGGCATGCATTACTTCGAACTCGATCCCAGAAACGGCGGTCTGGTTGACTCGACTTTTGTCTACTGACACGCGACAATTCGTTGGTAATGTCAAGAGAATTTTTCCTCAGCTCCTGTTTGTTAAGAGCCTTTGTCTTGCCTCACCGTGAAAAAAGCGCTACCATGACGGCGGCCCGAGGCTAATGTTGAGACCTCATCTGTAAGTCTCTCTCCCTTTTTCATGAACCTACTTCAAGACCTCAATTCCGTTCAGCAGGAAGCGGTCAAGGCTGCGAACGGTCCGGTAATGATTGTTGCCGGCGCCGGAAGCGGCAAGACCCGCGTGCTAACATATCGCATTGCCTACCTCATTGCGTGTGGAGTTCCGCCCGGTCAGATTCTCGCTCTGACGTTCACGAACAAAGCAGCAAATGAAATGAAAGGTCGCATTGCGAAGCTGGTTGGGGAAAAGGGTTCGCAGCTCTGGATGGGTACGTTCCATTCGATGTTCGCTCGCGTCCTGAGAAAAGAGAGCGAGAAGATTGGCTTCACGCGCTCGTTCACCATCTATGATTCTGATGATTCACTCTCCCTCCTCAAACGAAGTCTTGAAGACCTTAGCATATCGGCACAGCAGTTCAACCCATCGGCGATTCGAGCGCGAATCAGTAGCGCGAAGAATCAGATGATCATGCCGAAGCAATTCGATACAATGGTGCGCGATCTGTTCGACGAGAAGGTTGCGAAGGTGTATCACATGTACCAACAACGACTTCTCAAATCGAATGCAATGGACTTTGATGATCTGCTGATGAAGCCAATCGAATTGTTTGAACGTCATCTGAGCACTCTGGAGCGTTATCAAGAGCGATTCAAATTCATTCTCGTTGACGAGTTTCAAGACACCAACCGCGCGCAATATCAAGTGACGAAGTTGCTCGGGGCGAAATATAAGAATGTGTGTGTGGTGGGAGACGATGCGCAGAGCATTTACTCTTTCCGCGGAGCCGACATCCGAAACATTCTGGATTTTGGAAGAGATTATCCAGATTGTCAAACGTTCAGGCTTGAGCAGAATTACCGATCGACAAAGCGGATCCTTGCTGCTGCCGACCGGCTTATCAGAAATAACACCGAGCAAATTCACAAGAAACTGTGGACAAACAATACCGATGGCGACCCGGTTGTTCTGTTCGAGTGCGCGGATGACAGAGATGAGGGATATCGGATTGCACACAGAATTCAGGAAGAGATTCTCAAGTCGAAGCGCGACTTAAAGGATTTCGCCGTGCTTTACCGAACCAACTCACAGTCGCGCGCGGTTGAAGGTTCTCTCCGCAAGTCTGGAATACCGTACGTTATCGTCGGTGGCATTCGGTTCTATGAGCGGAAAGAGATCAAGGATATCCTGGCATACTTGCGCTTGTTGGTGAACCATAATGACGAGGAGAGCCTCTTGAGGGCCATCAATTATCCCGCTCGCGGTATTGGCGGGACAACGATTGATCGGCTGCGAGAGTTTGCGGCGAAACAAACGCTTGGGTTGTTCCCTGCACTTCAGAGTATGGAGAATATTCCTGAAATCGCAGAGAAGACGAAGCGAAGCATTATTTCCTTTCGTTCCATGATCTTGAAGTACGCATCGCTTCGGGAGAAGATGTCCCTGAGTGAACTTGTGCGCTCGTTCGTCGATGAGCTTGGGGTGCTTCGGCTCTTCAAAGAAGAGGGAACCGTTGAATCAATGAGTCGATGGGAAAACGTGCACGAGCTGCTCTCTGCCATTTCCGAATTCAGCGAAGAACATCCCGAAGGAAGGTTGGAAGATTTTCTTGAGGAGGTTTCACTGGTTTCGGATATTGACACATGGGAAGGGACGCGCAACGCCGTGACGCTCATGACACTTCACGCATCGAAAGGGTTGGAGTTCCCAGTGGTGTTTATTGCTGGTCTGGAAGAAGGTCTTCTTCCATTCTATTCAAGCACCATCGAACCCGCGGAACTTGAGGAGGAGCGGAGACTCTTTTACGTGGGAATGACACGGGCGCAGTCAAAGCTCTATTTTTCGTTTACAAGAATGCGCTATCGGTTTGGAGAGCTGTCGTATGCAGCAGAGTCAAGATTCATTGCCGAGCTGGGGGAGGAACACATTGAGATCAGGAAATCGACAAATGGATCGAGTGCTCAATCGTCTCGTCCGTTTGCGGGGGGACGCTCGAGATACAAATCAGTTGCGGCGAAAACTCTTTCCGATGCAGAGAGCTACTTCGACGGGGCAGGGCCAAACTATGAAAGCGAATCACAAGTTCCAGTTGATATCAAGAAAGGCCAAGTGGTTCAGCACGAGACGTTTGGTCGCGGGAGAGTGATCGAGATGAGCGGGAAGGGAGACTCGCAAAAGGCAACAGTTCATTTCGACGATTACGGTTTGAAGAATCTCATCCTCAAGTTTGCCAACCTGCGCAAAGCGTAAATCAACCCCGCCAGACATCCCCGCCAGACAGCGGTCGGGCTGGTGTCGGGCTGGCCACCTCATCTAATCGATCAATCTGGTCGAACTCACCATGACAATGCTGTGCCAATACTCTCTGTGGATGTAGTGAGTAATGAGGGTGTTGAATTCCGGCACATGAGATGACGGCACAATGATGTAAAGAACCGCTTGTCGCCCCGAGGTAGAGTGAAACTGATCGAGAAAGACATTGTACTGAGTCAGAGCATGCTCTGTTTCGAAATCTCCGAGTCCCGTCTTGGCTTCACCGATGATGTAAAGTTGCCTGGCTTTGTCGAACGCGTAGATATCGGGGGCCTTGTCTTCCTGATCGCCGTAGCCGTCGTTATGGAGTGGGTTCGGTTGAGGAAATTCAGGCGATTGCTCCGCCGCGAGGATCGTGAACCCCTCCCGCCTGAAAAGCTCAAGAAGCTCGGCAATCAACTGCGTGTGTTTCTCGGCATCGACGTTTGTCCGCGTCATGGTTGGGCGATAAGACTCTTGGAATGATCCCATGAAGCCCGGCGGTCGGTACTCGTTATTTGGCGGGAACTTCGATTCCGTACATCACGCGCTCGTAGTACGCTTCGTACAGAGCAATGATTTTTGAAGATTCGAATTGCATAGCGCGTGCTCGAGCCGCTTTGGCGAACATCTGATGGCGCATCGGGTTTGCGAGAAGGTCAACAGCATAACGTGCCATTCGTTCGACATCGCCTATCTCCGCTATGTAACCCGTTTCGCCGTGTGCAACCAATTCGGGCAGGCCGCCCACGCTGGAAGAAATAACGGGCACTTCGCATGCCATCGCTTCCAATGCGGCGAGACCAAAACTCTCGGATTGACTGGGAAGCAAAAACAGATCGGCAATGGAAAGGACGTCAACGATTTCGGTTTGCTTCCCAAGGAACTTTACGGAGTCATTGATTCCGAGCTCGCGAGCGAGTTGTTCGCAGGAAGACCGATCCGGTCCGTCGCCAATAAGCAGCAGTTTCGCTGAAACGTGCTTACGAACGGAATTGAAAATGTGGATGACATCGGCCACACGCTTCACCGGGCGGAAGTTGGATGTGTGGACAAGGACCTTCTCATTGTTTGGCGCGCATGCTTTTCGCACTTCTTCGGATTCGATTCGTCGGTATTTCTTGAGATCAACGAAATTCGGTATGACTTCAATATCTTTCTGAATCCCGTAGTTCGTCAATGTCTTCTCCCGCAAATATCTGGAGACAGCCGTCACCCCGTCGCTCTGCTCAATGCTGAATTTCATCACCGGCAGAAAGCTCGGCTCCAATCCGACCAACGTAATGTCTGTTCCATGGAGCGTCGTAATCACCTTAACGTTCATGGGGGCCAACATCTGCTTCGCAAGGTACGCGCTCGTAGCGTGGGGGATCGCATAGTGACAATGGAACAAGTCAATGTTCTCATATTTAGCGACCTCCACCATCTTGCTTGCCAATGCCAAGGTATAGACTGGAAACTCAAAAAGTGGATAGCTCGACATTTCGACTTCGTGATAAACGATATTCCCCTTGAAGCCCGTCAAACGCATCGGCATTGCGTAGGTGATGAAATGGATGGAATGCCCCTGTTCAGCAAGCGCTTTTCCAAGCTCCGTGGCAACGACGCCGCTTCCACCGTATGTCGGGTAACAAGTTATTCCGATATTCATTTCTGGCTTTAGGGTTAGTAGATGTTAGCGAGAAATGCTCCCATAAACAAGAATAGCGGACAATGCCTCTGCAAGGACATCAGCGCATGGAAAGTTTGACGTGAACGAAGTGAGCGCGCGGCGTGTCATACATTCAGATCAGGTCTACTGTTATCCAACTTTCCCCTTGACTTCTTTGTAGGATTAAGTTATATTTATGACGCCAACTAACTAACGAATCAAGCCTCGGCTTGATTTTTTCTTGGACTAATATTGGACTTGTGAAGTCGTATATATGCTCCAATTATCAAAACGAGTTGAATACGGACTGATTGCATTGCGGCACATGGCTATGCGGCCATTGGGTCAGATATTCACTGCGAAAGAACTTGCCACAGAGTATGGCATTCCGTACGAGTTTCTTGCAAAAGTCCTTCAGAAGTTGGCGAAGTCGGGCATCGTAAATTCTCTCCAAGGTGTAAAGGGTGGATATACGCTCGGCAGGCGACCATCGGAGATGACGCTGGCTTCCGTGATTCAGATCGTCGAGCAGGAAAGACCTATGGTGGCGGAGTGCTATGTTGACGGTCCTGACAGTTGTTACTTGTTTGGTAATTGCACTATAAGAAAACCGCTTGGGAAGCTGCAACGAAGTCTCAATGTTGTGTTTGATAAGATGACCGTGCAGGAGATCATCTAGCCATCACAAATCAACTCTCGATCATGAATAACAAAATCAAACTCTTTGAAGAAAATCAAAAAGACTTCTTGAACTATCTCAAGTCCCGCTATTACTTGTATCACCTGTCGAACGTATTTTTTCGTGACATCCACTATGGTGTGATGGCGTATCTGGAATTGAAAGGAATGAAACAAGGATACTCTTCGGCCGAAGATGTGACGAAGACGGTGATCGAGTCACTTGAAGGGAAAGGGCTTCTTCAGAAGACCGGTCACATGACTTGGATGTTGGATTATCCAGAGTTCAAGAAACCGGCAGTGAAGCAGGCTGCTGTTGCGAAACCCGCTGCGCCACCGGCAGCAGCAAAACCTGCTGCTCCAGCAGCACCAAAGCTGGCTATAACATCTCAAGCTCCGACAACTTAATGCGGAGTTTTCAAGAAGGCGGTATTCATAGGTAAGGAGTAACGATGAGCACAGAAACTAACACCATAGAACAGTTAGCGACGCAGGAATATAAGTACGGCTTCGAGACGCTGGTCGAGTATGATACTGTTCCCAAAGGTATCAATGAAGATATCATTCGCCTGATTTGGGAGAAGAAGGGTGAGCCGGATTGGATGCTCGAATGG
This sequence comes from Ignavibacteriales bacterium, assembly GCA_031420835.1. GTDB lineage: Bacteria > Bacteroidota > Ignavibacteria > UBA10030 > UBA10030 > JANONN01. The sequence continues at coordinate 8,417 of JANONN010000434.1, forward strand.
CGACTCAGGGCATACCGCCAATGGGAGAAAATGTACCGAGAAGAGGGTGAACCAAAGTGGGCAAACATCAAGTACGGTCCCATTGATTATCAGGCGAGCTATTACTACTCCGCACCCAAGAAGCGTCCGAAGCTGAATAGTCTCGATGAAGTTGACCCTGAAATTCGCAAGACGTTTGAGAAGCTCG
>JANONN010000435.1:0-9505 GCA_031420835.1 Ignavibacteriales bacterium
AAGCAGCTCGCGATCTCTATCAGGCGAAAGAGCTTGAGACCACCACAAAGATCCGGAAGGCTTTCTACGGGACGCTTTTTGCAGGCGAGGCCGCTGACGTCATGCGGGCTAATCTCAAGAACGCGGAGGAGAATTTCCGCAATGTTCAGGCGCTTGCCAAACAGGGAATCGTGTCGGAGTACGATCAGCTTCGTGCGTCTGTTGGCGTTGAGAATTTACGACCGATCGTTATCCAAGCGGAGAATGGGTATGTCCTTGCCATCGATGGTCTGAAGTCTGCAATGGGAGTCGGAGCGAACGAACAGTTTTCTCTGAGCGGCGGGCTTGTTTTCACTCCGATTGAAGAGAGTACGCTCGAAGCTGCCCAGGAGGAAGTATCGAGAAGAAATCCGAACCTCAGCGCAATGCGCCATCAGGTAGAAGTAAACAAGGCTTTCAAGCGAGTCCATGCGTCGGATTATCTTCCCACGCTCGCTGCGTTTGGCAATTATCAGTATCAACTCGCAAAGAATTCGCTCAACATCTCCACTGCTGATTTCAAGAGAAGCTCCTTGGTGGGACTTTCGCTGACGGTCAATCTGTTTCAAGGGCTACAGACCAACGCCCGCGTTGAGCAGGCCCATCTCGAAGTGCGTAAATCGGAAGAACAGTTGGCGAACTTGGAGATGAACCTTCGGATTCTGGCGCATTCCTTGACGCTACAGATTCGTCAGTCGCGCCAACGCGTCGAAGCACAGGGAAAAACGGTTGAACAAGCCGAGCGCGGATATAGAATTGCCACGAGCCGCTTTCTCAATGGCTCCGGAACTCAACTCGAAGTGAACGATGCTCAAAACGCGTTGAATCAAGCGCGTGTCAATCGCATGCAAGCAATCTACGATTATCTTGTCGCAGCCGCAGAACTCGACCAGGTTCTTGGCCGGGGGGCCGTGGCTTCACCATCAACCAACAACTAAGTCTGAGACGTGAGGTTATCTATGAAAACATCCTATGGAATAGCGCTAATACTGATGGGGGTATTCGTGTCGATTGCGCTTTCGTCATGCGGCAAGTCAGATGCGAAGAGTGCCAACGCCCAGAAAGAAGCACCCCCGGTTTTTGTAAAGATCGAGGAAGTTCGCCTCTCCGCATTTACCGACGCCATCTCTGCCACCGGGATCGTTAAAGCGTACGATGACGTAATGATCGCGCCGGAAGAAGGCGGAACAGTCAAGGAGTGGAAGGTTCAAAAAGGTGGTCTCGTCGTAAAGGGACAAGTGATCGGTGTGTTGAACGACGATGTGATTAAGGCAAGTTATCAAGCCGTCGAAGCCCAATACAAGCTTGCCGAGCTTAATTTTGAGAAGCAAGAAAAAGTCTTTTCCGATCAGGCGATCAGTGAACTGCAACTCAAGAGCGCAGAGTTCAATCGCGACGCCGCAAAGGCTCAAATGGAGCTAATGCGGGCGCGACTTGAGCGGACACGGCTTCGTTCCCCCATCAATGGAATCCTCGACGATCGTTATGCCGATGTTGGTGAATGGGCTCCGTCCGGCGTTCCTATCGCGCACGTCGTCAACATCGCCAATGTCAAGATCGTTGCGGACGTGCCGGAGCGACACGTTGCCGATCTGTCGGTCGGTACGCCAGCGCTGATCACGGTTGACGCGCTTCCAAATGATACACTCGTGGGGAAGATCTCCTTCGTTGGCTCGGTGCTCTCTTCAAGCAATCGAACGCTTCCGGTAGAGGTCGTGATCGGCAATCCGGGTCGCAAGTTCAAGCCTGAGATGATCGCACGACTTCGCATCATGCGCGCTTCGAAAGGGACGGCTGTGATGATCAGTGAGAATGTCATTCAACGAGTTGATGAAAACCGGATGATCGTTTATGTCGAGAATGACGGAAAAGCCGAGGAGCGCATTGTGAAGATCGGCGGACGGCAGGGAACGATGGTAGAAATCACCGAAGGACTTCGACCCGGAGACCGGCTTATTGTGACCGGATTTCAGAAACTGGTGAGCGGCCAGCGCGTCCAAATTACCGGCTAACGAAGTCATGAATCCTGCGAACCTCACCGCAGCGTTGACCACGAACCTTTGGACGACACAATTCTGAAAGAACGAAAATCATGCGTATATGGAATGTAGCAGTTGACAACAAAGTTGCGGTGTATATCCTCATCCTCGTCATCGTTATTATTGGATGGGGATCGTATCTCACGTTGCCGCGGGAAGCGGCGCCCGATATCAGCATCCCTCTAGTCATTGTTTCCGTTCCGTACATGGGTGTTTCACCAACCGATATTGAGGGACTTGTAACACGACCGCTCGAACGCGATCTGAAGTCACTCAAAGACGTGAAGCAGATTACATCCATCTCGAAAGAAGGACTTTCGACCATTCGCGTTGAGTTCAACACCGGCATTGACATTGACGATGCTCTCCGTCGCGTGCGCGACAAGGTCAATTCGGCGCGACCGAACCTACCGAACGATATTCTTGAGCCAGTCATTTCTGAAATCAATTTCAGTGAATTTCCCATTCTCTTCATCAACGTCGGTGGTGAGATTGGGCTTGCACGCCTCAAGACAATTGGCGAAGATTTGAAGGACAAGATCGAAGCGATTCCGGGAGTGCTGCGCGCCGATCTGAGCGGCGGTCTTCAACCGGAAGTGAAAGTAGAAGCGGACGTGTATCGGATGAACGGCTACCTCATCGGCTTCGATGATATTGTAAACGCCATTCGCGGTGAGAATCTATCCGTTCCCGGCGGCTCCATTGACGATGGCGAGAAGACATTCTCTATTCGCGTCCCGGGTGAATTCAAAGAACCGAAGCGGCTCGAAGACATCGTTCTGAAGATCCAGAACGGGAAGCCGATCTACCTTCGCGATGTCGCCACTGTGAAATATGCGTTCGAGGATCGCCAGACGTACGCTCGGCTTGATGGAACGGAGGTCGTGTCGCTCGCGGTCCGTAAACGCGCCGGAGAGAATGTTTTGCAGATCGCATCTGACGTTAAGAACATCGTTCACGCGACTCAAGAAACTCTCCCTGCCGGCGTCAAGCTAGTGATCTCGAACGACCAATCAGTCAACATCAAACGCTCCGTCGATGAGCTGGAAAACAGCATCATCACGGGAATGGTGCTCGTCGTTTTCGCCCTCTTCATGTTCTTTGGATTCAAGAATTCCGTTCTCATCTCCACGGCCATTCCGCTCTCAATGTTAATCGGGTTTATGTTCCTCTCTATGTTCGGCATCACGCTTAACTTTGTTGTGCTGTTTGCTCTCGTGCTGGTATTGGGAATTTTGGTGGATGACGCGATCGTCGTAATCGAAAACATCTATCGCCATCAACAGGAATACAAGAAAACCCCCATTCAGGCGGCAAAGGATGGCACAACTGAGGTCGCATTGCCCGTGCTGACATCCACCGTGGTAACGCTCTCCGCGTTTGTTCCGCTCCTCTTCTGGCCTGGAGTGGTGGGTGACTTCATGTGGTATTTACCGATGACGCTAATTCTTACACTCGGCGCGTCGCTCTTTGTCGCCTACGTCATCAGCCCTGTGCAAGGTGCGCAGTGGATTAACTATCAGCGGGAGATTCGCAAAGCCGCAGAAAGTTTGAAGCACCCTACATGGTGGAAGAAGTACAACCCCATCACCAAACTCTACACAAAAGTTGACCACGAAGTATTCCCCTGGCTTCAAGGGCAGTATGTACGCACATTGCGCCAGACACTCGCCCACAAAGGAAAAACGATCTCGTTCGCGTTTGGCTTGCTGGTTCTTGTCTTCATCGTGTTCGGCATGTTCAATAATGGTGTTGAGTTTTTCCCAAACGTCGAGCCCGCACTTGTGAACGTCAGCATCGAGGCTCCAACCGGAACGTCCCTTGACGTCACAAACGACATCTCCAAGGGACTTGAGGAACGGTTGGCAACGGTCAACGGCAAGAACGATATTGAGTTTGTTTCAACGAGCGTTGGGACATCAGATGATCCATTTGATTTTGGAGGACAGGGGACATCCAACAAAAGCCGTGTCGCCATCAACTTCTTGTCAAAATCCAAGCGCGAGCAAAGTTCGTTTGAAACAATGGAGCAGATCCGCGCTGCGATGATCGGAATATCTGGCGCTGAGACCCGAGTAACGAAACAAGAAATGGGTCCCCCCACCGGTGCTCCCGTCAGCATCGAAATCTCCGGCGAAGACTATGCACAGCTTGCGTCTATCAGTGGTCAGATCAAGAATCTCATCCGATCTGTGACGGGCCTTGTTGATCTGAAAGACGATTACAACATCGGAAAGCCGGAGGCGGAAATTATCGTTGATAGGGAAAAAGCGGGAATGCTCTGGACGAACACGGGGCAGATCGCGAGCACTGTTCGTTCAGCCATTAATGGTGTTGAAGCTTCAAAGTATCGCGTCGGAAAGGATGAATACAAAATTCGGGTGAGACTCAGAGAGGATCAGCGCACATCATTAGACGATCTTGAGCAATTGCGCATCACGTTCATGAACCGACGCGGACAACTTCTGTCAGTCCCGTTGACATCCGTTGCAGAGATCCGGAAGACCTCAAGTGTAACCGACATTCGTCGCAAAGACTTGAAGCGGGTCATTACCATCACGGGCAATGTGGAGAGCCGACTTGCATCGGAGGTTCTTGCCGATATCAGAGGACAACTCGCCGGCTTAGAATTGCCAGCGGGATACGCCATAAGCTTTACGGGACAAGATCAAGAGCAAAACAAAGCGCAAGCGTTCTTACAGCGTGCGTTCATCATCACCTTGCTGATGGTGTTTCTGATTCTCGTGTCGGAGTTCAACTCAGTGAAGGTTCCACTCGTCATCATGGTTTCCGTGCTTCTTTCGCTTATTGGCGTGTTCACGGGGCTTATCATCACACAATCGCCGTTTAGCGTTATCATGACGGGAGTTGGCGTGATTTCGTTGGCGGGGATCGTCGTCAAAAATGCCATCGTGCTGCTCGACTTTGCAAAGAGAAAGCAGGATGAAGGATTACCGCTGGATGAAGCGTTGATCGAAGCAGGGAGAACCCGTTTACGTCCTATCATGCTCACGGCGGCAACGACCGTGCTTGGAATTCTCCCCCTCGCCACCGGATTCGATTTTAACTGGCGCGAGGGTCATTTCATCGTTGGGGCTGAGAGTGCGGCGTTCTGGGGACCATTCGGAGTGGCGGTGATCTTCGGATTGAGCATCTCAACGTTCCTCACACTCGTCATCGTGCCTACATTCTACTCTCTGCTTGAGAGCTGGATTACGCGAATTTCTGAGTTTTTGAAAGAACGGTTTAAGATTGGTGAGGAGCCTGCCGTGCAAGCCGAGTAGGTTGGCTATAGACTGAAGCGTGAAGCGAAAGCCCTTTCGTGTTCGGAAGGGCTTTTTGATTCTCTATGCGATCGTAATCTCCGTCCCCTCCTGCGCGCCGAAGCAATTGATGGACGCCTTGCCATTTTTCAACATCGCCCGCGCTTGATTGATCATTGTATCCACAGCAGCATCATCGTGGGATGGGTCGTGATGGAAAAGGGCCAGCTGCTTCACCTTTGCTTTCATCGCCCATTCTGCAACGGTATCAATGGGTGAATGACCCCACCCAACCTTTGACTTATACTCCTCCATCGTATATTGCGCCTCGGCGATATACAGATCAGCGCCCGAGACGAATCGAACAAAACCTTCATCGAGCTTCTTGCCGTAGTTTTCGAGAGCATCCTTTCGCCCCGGCGTTTGATGGAGTGTGAATTCGTACGGCTCATTGTCCGTCGCATACACGATGCTTCGTTTGCCGTCGCTGACACGAAACGCGAGCGTCATAGTAGGATGGTTGAGAAAGAATGGCTCGACGTCCACAGCGCCAATCCGGGTTTTCTCCCGCAACTCTTGGACCGTGAGTTTCGCGGTCATATCGCCAAGCGAGACCGGAAAAAAATCTGAATCCATTTGTGAACGGAGGATGTCACCAAGCGGACGGTCTCGCCCCGGCGGGCCATACAAATTGATCGTCGTCTGTTCACGGTAGGCAGGCATGAAAAACGGGAAGCCCTGAATGTGATCCCAATGCGAGTGACTGATGAAGAGGCTGACCATCATTGGACGATCGGCAAACTCTTCAAGAAGCGATTGGCCAAGTTCCCGAATCCCTGTCCCCGCATCGAAGATGAGAATCTGATCCCCCACACGAACCTCCACGCAAGAGGTGTTCCCCCCATATTTGATTGTCTTGGGTCCCGGCGTGGCAATCGAGCCGCGGGTCCCCCAGAATCGGACCTTCATCATGATTGTGACCGAAGTTGTAGATGTCTCTTTACCGCAGCGACGACTTCTCCCAGTTCACCGGGCTTAATAATATATTCATTTGCGCCGACTTCCATTGCTTTGTCAATGTCTGATTTGTACGACTTCGCAGACGTCATGACGATAACCATCGAAGCGAGTTCGGGGCGCTCACGGATGGTTTTGCAGACTTCATAACCGTTCAACCCCGGCATGACGATATCAAGAACCATCGCATCAGGTTTTTCTTGGAGGGCAAGCTTCAAGCCTTCGTCACCCGTGAACGCGCGCAACACTTTAAACCCCTCCTCTTCGAATTCGCTGGCGAAGATGTGACCGATGGCCGGTTCGTCATCCACAATCAGTACGGTTAGCATATGATTCGTTCATTACTGCTGAGGAGCAACTTGAAACGAACGTAGAAAGAACTTATGAGAAACGCAACGATGAAAAGCACAGGGAGAATCTAGATCAACCATACAAAATTGGCGAATGTGCGATTGATCCGATTAAGGGGTGTTTTTGAAACCAAGGGCTCGTACGCGGAATCGTCGGGGTGATCCGCCACAGGCGGACGACTTCTTGTCTTCTGAAGAATCGTCGGGGTGATAGGATTCGAACCTACGACTTCTTGCTCCCAAAGCAAGCGCTCTAGCCAGGCTGAGCTACACCCCGAATATTGAAGATTGTAGATTGCTGTTGATTGAAAGTTAGCAAAAAAAGGGGCGGAAGTCAACGTAACGATGCTCGCATCAATTGCGCTTTGCCAACCACACTTCCGGGTTTTGTTTCTCTCTCTCCTTCCAAATCTCAAAGTGCAAAACGTTTCCCGCGATCGAGTCGCCGCTCTTGGCAATCGCATCGCCTGTTCGTACTTTCTGCAACTCGACAACAGTGATCTCGGAGAGATGAGCGTACACTGTTCGATAACCGTTATAGTGATTCACAATCATCACGTTACCGAAACCGGGGATGAAGGAGAGCACGGACACTTCACCGTCGGCAACCGCAAAAACATCCGAGCCGGGGGGCACGGCGATTTCGATGCCCGGGTTGTGCGTAACAGTTCGCAACTCCGGGTGAACTTGATTGCCAAATTTGGACTTCACCCTGCCGGATGCTACGGGCCAGGGGAGACGTCCCTTCTGTTGTTCAAACGCACCCGTCGGTTCGAGCGGTGTGGGACGTGGAAGTCGGGAGATTTGCTCCCGGTCGCGTGCAGCGCGAAGCTCGCGTTCCCGTCTCTCCGCTTGTTCACGCTCCTTCCGGATTCGTTCTTTTTCGATCAACTCTGCGATCAGGTTTTCCACTTGGTGAACCGCTTCCACTTTACGACTCAGCGCTTGCTTGTACGTGCGCTTGTTCTTGAGCACATTAGCGAGCATCCGTTGCCTCTCTGCCGTTTTCTTCTTCAGAACTCTTTCCTCTCCAGTCTTTTCGGCTAGAAGCTGTCGTTCATTCGCAAGATTAATTTGCAGCTGTTCGTTGCGCAGCTCCAACTCTTTCTTGTTGTCCGTCATCCGTTGAAGATCTTTCACACGCTGATTTGAGAATCGCTTCAGGTACTCGATCCGGATGTAGAGCTGATTGATGGACTTTGACGAAAAGAGCAGCTCTACGTCATAGATGCGCCCATTCTTGTATACCGACCGGACGTATTTTCCGTAATGGCTCATCAGTGCTCTCTGTTGATCCTCCAGATCACCGATAGCGGCTCTCGCTTCAAGTATCTCCTGCGTCGTGCGACGCTCCTCTTCCTGTAATGAGCGGATCAGCTTCCGAATCAGATCTGATTGCTGTTCAAGGTTGTCCAGATCCTCCAGGGTTACCTGTTCTTTCTTCTCGCTTTCTTTGAGCTTCCGTTCGTAGGCTTGGATATCGGCACGGAGTTTTTTCAGTTCTGCTTCCTTCTTACTGATCTCACGGACTGCCTGTTGGCCGTACGACGTCAGCGGAAGCAATGCAACAAAAACGATAAGGAGAAGAAGAAGAGAAGAGAGAGACTTCACCACCGGACCCGCTGTGCGTTGGAGGGAATGTGAAGGGTGCAATCTGTCGTGGATGCATTCACAGCAACGTCTGCGAATGAGATCGAGACAGCCCTCCGCTCAAGATGTTGCGTCATCCGCATGCGTTGTGGAAGTGTGGTTTCCCCGAAGCTGCGAAAATTGCTGAAGCGTTGCTCATAGATCATGCGGCCGCGACGATCCAGATGTTGAATGCGCGCAATCAGCATTGACTGCGGGTCAACCCAATAACGGCGACTTCCTTCCTTGTGGTCGAACGCGAGAACAAATTGCTCTTCTTCGATGATAAACGTGTCGGGAGCGCGCTCGTCTTCGTTCAAGAACAATCCGCCAGTGAAGAGATTGAGAAGATCGTCAAACTCGACGTGCATGCGAAGAATTCTGTTTAGGTTCTTCGCGTTCGTCGAGCCGGTGATCAGCCTATTCTGCAGGCCGTTGTAGAAGAGAAACTCATGGCGCGTCACGAGTGCGGCGCCGACCTCAATGCCGAACGGGCCTTCAAGCTTCACGAGCAGCGAGTCGGGTTTCCTCACGTTGAGCGTGAACGTTCCACTCTGTGCTATTTCGGGCGACTCCACGCTGATATTGCCGCTTCCTTTTACCGTGAAGACCTTCGCCTGGTTCTGCCGAACGCTCTCTTGAATATGCTCAGCCGTGAATGTTCGGTCAGCATAGCGAACCGATGCCGGACCGGCACAGCCGGCGTAAACGATCATGACGAAGAGAATCTGTTTCTCGATTTTCACAGCGTGCCCCGTTCTACCTTTTCGCGGAGTGCCTGATTCTTTCCATCCTTCTCGAGGGCCTTCTGCCAAAACTCCAATGCTTTCTCTTTATGTCCCAATTTGAAAAAAGCATCACCGAGATGATCATATACCACCGCGCTTGCTTGACCCGTCGCAACCGCTTTGGCGAGATAATGCTCGGCTTCGGCATATCGACCAAGCCTAAAGTAGACCCACCCGAGCGTGTCGAGATACGATGCATTTTCTGGCTCCACCTTGACCGCATCTCGTGCCATTTGCAACGCCCGGTCAAGTTGCAACCCGCGTTCTGCTAGACTATAACTATAGTTGTTCAAAATGAGATGATAGGTGGAATCAATCTTCAGCGCCTCTTCGTAGAGTGAATCAGAACGTGAGTGCCGTCGCATTCCGTCGTACGTGAGCGCAAGCGTACTCATTGTGTT
>JANONN010000436.1:0-4041 GCA_031420835.1 Ignavibacteriales bacterium
CCTTTTCAACAGCCTGCTAAGGGGGACAATAAAAAGTTCAAGCTGAATTTTGACCAATTATTGCGTAGAATAACACTCCGATGAATTCAAAACGAAGAGACAAAAAGGTCGAGAAGAAGCCACTCGTGGGGATTATCATGGGAAGTTCTTCGGATGCAGAGCGTCTGAATCCGGCTCGTGATATACTCGGTCAATTCGACGTGCCATTCGAGTTTCGCGTAGTCTCTGCCCATCGTACACCCGATGAGATGTTCAAATATGCTGAAGATGCTGCGAGCCGAGGGCTTCAAGTCATTATCGCGGGAGCTGGAGGCGCAGCACATCTCCCCGGTATGGTTGCTTCAAAGACTACTCTTCCGGTCATAGGGGTGCCGGTGAAATCGCGCGCTTTGAAAGGGATTGACTCACTGCTCTCCATTCTTCAGATGCCGACTGGCGTTCCTGTTGCGACCGTCGCGATTGATGGTGCGGCAAATGCTGCTCTGTTGGCTGTGCGAATCCTTGCCCTTGGGCGTCCAGAATTGACGTCCGCCCTTCGACGTTATCATTCCAACATGCGGAAAAAGGTTTTGGGTGCAAAGGTATGAGCGAAGTGTTTCTCCCACCATCCTGGATTGGCGTTGTTGGCGGCGGTCAGCTCGGTATGATGCTGATCCGCGAGGCGCAGAGGATGGGCTATCGAACGGCCGTGTGGGATCCCGACCCGGAGTGTCCCGCATCGCGGCTGGCGGATGTAGTTCTCTCCGCCCCTTTTGCGGATACGAAGGCGGCTGATGCTCTTGCTGCGAGAACAGATGTGATCACGTACGAGTTTGAGAACGTGGACCCAGAAATCATATCGCGTCTCGAACGAGTGAAACCGCTTTATCCGGGGAGCGACATTCTGAGGATTGCTCGACACCGTCGCCGGGAGAAAGAAGAACTCAAGGCACGAGGGTTTCCTGTTGTTGCATATCGCGTAGCCGACTCGAACCCCCGTACGGGAGCGAACTCCGATGTCAATCATCTCCTTGACGAACTTACGTTCCCCGTTGTTCTCAAGACGGCAACGAGTGGGTACGATGGAAAGGGGCAAGTGGTCATCAATGATCGAGCAAATGCCCACGAGATCATCAAGTCGCTGACCGATGGCGTGGAGTATGTCGCGGAAGAGTTCCTTGATTTGGAGTGTGAGATCTCGGCGCTTGTTGTGCGATCGAAAGGTGGAGAGATGATTACGTTTCCGCTCTCAGAGAATCTACATAAGGATAATATCCTCCACATAACGCGGGTACCGGCAAGGGTATCTGAAAAGGTCGCGAAGGAAGCACGAGAACTTGGTTGTGACATAGCGCGATCCTTCAACCTTGTCGGACTTCTTTGCGTGGAGATGTTTGTGACGAAAGAGGGGAAGGTTCTGGTGAACGAGCTTGCACCGCGACCACACAATTCGGGTCACTACTCGCTGGACGCATGCTCGATCTCTCAGTTCGAGGCCCTTGTAAGAACGATGTGCGGTCTTTCGGTTCCGGAGCCGAGGCTGATTACGCCATGCGCGATGATTAACCTTCTCGGCAAACATCTTCCGCGGATTGATTACAGGAAGCTATCAAGCCTTTCGGGAGCGAAGCTTCATCTTTACGGCAAAACACGCGTTGAGCCAAAACGGAAAATGGGGCATGTGACAATTGTTCGGGAAACACCTCAGCAGGTGGAGGAGACGCTCTCCATCGTGGCGGAGATGATTGGTGAATCGGTTTTTGAAGAACAACAGATTGATTCCAAAGTGGAGGTCTCATGAGTGCATGTCATCGCTGTGGCGCCCAGTTAGTTGTAGGTTCGAAGTTCTGTTCACAGTGTGGCGCCACTGTGTCGGGAACTGAAATGAAGGCAACACAACCATCGTCAAAGACCTCGCTGATAAAGTGGATCGTTGGTGGTGCTCTTGTTATCGCCTTTGTTGCACTCTTCTCAACATATCTCAGAGTACTTCTTCGTGAATATCATCCCGTTATTGAAGAACAGCCGGAGATCGTTGTTCCGATCCAATACGGTTTGGAAACGAAGACCCCAAGCACAACGATTACCGTCAAGGTTGTTGAGAATAGCATTGTCATTCCGGTGGAAGTTCTTAAGCAGTATCGGCTCGTCCGGTTTACGGATCCGGAAGGCATTCTAACCACTCCCATGATAGCTTATTTCACGCCTGAAGGGAAGATCGTGACCGCCATGAGCTTGAGCGAGAACTGTCGCTCGACGGATTTCTATCTTCAAGGACACAACATTCATTGCGCTTCATGTCCTTCATACTGGAACATGTCAAGCCTTGAGGCATACGCATGTTGTCAGCGATATTATCCAGATCCTATTCCGAGTACAATTGTCGAGAATACTATTCGCATTGATCTTACAGTTGTTCGAAAGTGGCACCCCCGTTCATGATGTCCTCTCCACTTGACCTTCTTACTTTAGGAAATAAGATGAAAACGAATTCAGCAATTGAGAAATGGGTAAATGATGTTACTCAACTCACGAAACCCAAGAATATCCACTGGTGTGATGGTTCTCAGAAGGAATATGATGAGTTCATAGAATCAATGGTGAAGGATGGCACTCTTCTTCCACTGAATGAACGAACACATCCCGGCTGTTATTTGCACCGAAGCCATCCAAGCGATGTTGCACGAACCGAGAATTTGACGTTCATTTGTTCACGGTCAAGAGACGATGCAGGCCCGACAAACAACTGGATGGATCCTAAGGAGGCTAAAGAAAAAGCGGAGAAACTCTTTGAAGGTAGCATGAAGGGGCGGACAATGTACGTTATTCCGTATCTCATGGGCCCTGTGGGTTCTCCATACAGCAAAGTTGGCGTGGAGATCACGGACAGTTTGTACGTCGCCGCTAATATGAAAATCATGACACGAATGGGAAGTGTTGCACTTGAGCATCTCGGCACGTCGGAAGATTTCGTTGCCGGTATGCATTCACTCGGCGATCTATCGCCAGAGCGTCGCTTAATTCTTCATTTCCCGGAAGAGCGACGCATTTCGAGTATTGGCTCGGGGTATGGTGGAAATGCGCTGTTGGGGAAAAAGTGTTTTGCCTTGCGAATTGCAAGTGCCATGGCTCGAAATGAGGGATGGATGGCTGAGCACATGCTCATCATCGGCCTTGAAGACCCCACGGGAAGCGTAACCTACATGGCCGGTGCATTCCCAAGCGCATCGGGGAAAACAAATCTTGCTATGATGGTCTCTTCGCTGGCAGACCAAGGCTACAAGGTCTGGACTGTCGGTGACGATATTGCATGGATGTTTATTGATGAAGGAGGACAACTGCGAGCTATTAATCCTGAAGCTGGATTCTTTGGCGTCGTCCCAGGGACAAGCCGTTCCACGAATCCTATTGCAATGGATACGATCAATAGGAATACGATCTACACAAATGTTGCGTTGACGCCGACTCGTGAGCCGTGGTGGGAAGGGATTGGTACTCCGATGCCTGAAGGATTGACAGATTGGAAAGGGTTTCCTTGCAAGGGTGGAGATGATAAGGCTGCGCATCCAAACTCACGATTCACCGCCGCGGCACACCAGTGCCCATCAATGTCACCTCGATGGGAAGACCCCAAAGGGGTTCCCATCTCGGCGATTATTTTCGGAAGTCGTCGCTCGAAGGTTGTCCCCTTGGTGATGCAGGCCAGAAGCTGGCAACATGGGGTCTTCATGGGTTCAAGCATGGGTGCCGAAACCACTGCGGCGGCAACCGGTAAAGTCGGAGTCGTTCGTCGCGACCCGATGGCGATGCTCCCTTTTTGCGGCTACAACATGGCCGATTATTTCGGACATTGGTTGACAATGGGGAAGAAGATCAAGAAGCAACCGCTCGTTTTCCGTGTGAATTGGTTCCGAAAAGATGAGACGGGAAAGTTCCTCTGGCCGGGCTATGGTGAGAATATCCGAGTGCTGCAGTGGATCCTCGATCGTGTGCAAGGAAAAGGGAAAGCGAAGGAAACTCCGGTTGGGTTGGTGCCAACGCCCGATGCGATCAACACTGAAG
>JANONN010000437.1:0-2379 GCA_031420835.1 Ignavibacteriales bacterium
TTTCTTCGGACTCATTCTTTCTCTATTCGTGCTGGCACTGAGCCGTCGTGGAACTGGAGAGTGGCCTCATCTCCCCTTTTCAGTTCTGTCGCTCGTGTGACAATTGCCCCGTTCCTTCTCACAATTGCATACCCACGACGGAGAGCGTTGGCAGGCTTCAAAATCTCTAACCGTTGATGCAAGGACCGGTGTCGTTGCGTTGCAATCTGCAAACGATGGCGAAGAGACATCCCCAGGGTCCGATCAATCTCATCAACGCGCTGCGCGTACTGGTTCAACAAATCTCTTGGCCGATTGAACGAGTAACTTGCTAACAAACTTCTGATCTGATCACGCGCTTGTTGTACCCTGATCGCAAGACTCTGGCGCATAGTATAGGAAATGTTGCCCAGAATTTCAAGGAGTTCGCGGCGGTCGCGAACCACCATTGCTGCAGCAGCCGATGGTGTTGGTGCTCGCAGATCGGCAACGAAATCGGCAATACTGAAGTCAATCTCGTGCCCTACTGCGCTTATGATCGGTATGGTGGAGTTGTAAATTGCTCGCGCCACGATCTCTTCATTGAACGCCCACAAGTCTTCCAACGATCCACCGCCCCTTCCAACGATGATCACGTCAACTTGACCAAACCGGTTCATCTCCCGAATCGCATGAGCAATCTCCTCGGCTGCACCGTGGCCCTGCACTCTCACGGGATACAGTATTACCTCAACAGATGGGAATCTCTGTTGTAACACCGTCCAGATGTCATGAAGGGCGGCTCCGGTTTCCGATGTGATAACGCCAATGCTCGCTGGAAACTCCGGCAGCGGCTTCTTGTGCTCGGGATCGAACAATCCCTCTTCCGATAATCTCCTCTTGAGTTGCTCGAATGCAAGTTGCAACTCACCAACGCCGAGCGGTTGTAGTTTCACCACATCAATTTGATAATTGCCCCTAGGAGGGTAAACAGTAATTGATCCGAAGGCGAGAATCTTCATGCCATCTTCCGGTTGGAACGAAAGCAACGTCAGCTTCGATCTCCACATAACGGCGGAGATCTGGGCTCCTTCATCCTTCAAAGTGAAATAGAAATGACCCGACGTGTGCAACTTTGCGTTTGAGATCTCTCCTTGAACCCACACTCGCGGGAACGTCGTCTCAAGTGACTGTTTGATGAGTTGAGTGAGCGCAGAAACTGAAAGAGCTTCTTTTCCGTTCTTCATCAGAATCGAATACTCAAACCGAGTGTTGGAATGATGGGAAACATATTTGTGGAGCGTACCCCAAGCGTAAGGTCTTCATTCACGTAGTAGTTGTAGTTGAGGAGATTGCTGCGATTGTACACGTTGATGACATCGAGATAGAACGACCATTGCAATCCCCAGAAGGATGTATAAGCTGTGGCCCGAATATCAAGTCTGTGGTACGCCGGTTTCTGTGCCGAGTTCACATTGTCGAACTCTCCCCTATCCACATCGAAGATCACGTTGCCGAACAGATCGGTCTGCACCACATAGCTCGTTTGTCCGTTGGTGGTAATTGGAGTGAGTCGCGGCCTGATTCCTTTTGCCGGTGTGTACGGGAAATTGCTTCCGTAGCGCCAATGAAATCCAATCTCCAACCAACTGGCGGCGAGATAGTTTCCGACGACGTTCACCGTATGACGCTGATCAAAGTTGAAGGGGATGAGAATTCCACGTTGATCGTACTTGGCCCATGCGACGGCGTAGCTGAACCATCCGGACAAGCGAGTCGCCGATGAAAGCCGTTTCTTCTCGAGAAAGATTTCCAGGCCGTATGCTTTCCCTCTTCCGTCATTCGTGGGGATGTTTGTCATGGAATCGGCGGCGACAGCGACCGGTGAACTCCATCCATCGCGCCGTCTTGGATTTCTTCCAGCGATCGGATAAACAACATAGCGCGTGCCCGTTACAACCCTGGTGATGATCAGATCGGTGAAGTGCTTGTAGTACGTATCAACTTTCAATTGAATGTCGTCCCTCAGCCAGCGGTCCACTCCGGCGACGTAATGGGTTGCACGTTCCGCATCGAGCGTTCGTGCGTATTGTGGCTCAAGACTCGCAAACGTACTCCGCCGTGAATCAACTAACTTCTCGTATCCGGGCGATTGATAGTACCATCCGTAAGCGGCTCGGAGTGTTGTGATCTCGTCCAACGCGTACGAAGCATTGATTCGGGGAGCGAGATAAAATTTGTCGAGTAGCTTGTAGTAGTCGAGCCGTAATCCGGGTTGAAAGTACAAGCGTGGGGTGAGTGAGATTCGATCTTGAACATACAGATGCGCACGCGAGTAGTTCTTCGTTTCTGAAAATCTCTCAAGGAACGTTCCGCCGCGGGCCTGGATGATTCCCTTAATGGCCGGATCGAGATCAATAT
>JANONN010000438.1:0-2173 GCA_031420835.1 Ignavibacteriales bacterium
CGTTTTCAAGTCCTTCGCCTTGACGGCACCACGATCCAACGCAGTGGGAGCATAGCTGGCAACGAAGTCAAGGAGTAGGTTGACTCCAATGTTCATCGAAGAAGAACAGCAAAGCACTGGGAAGATTTTTCGATTATTCAGCGCAAGACGCAATCCCGCAACAAGTTCGTTTTCTTGAAGCGTCCCTTGCTCGAAGAATTTGTTCATCAGTTCCTCGTCAGTCTCGGCGATCTTCTCGATCAGCTCTTCGTGGAGGGCATCCGCCTTAGACCTCAAGTCGGGAGGAATCTCTTGTTCGATTACTTTCCCGCTCCCGTCACGCTCGTAGTGATAGAGCTTCATCTTAAGAACATCTACGAACGAATCGAACGAAAGACCCTGGTTCACAGGGAATTGGATCAGCGTGACGTCATTGCCGAATCGTTCCTTTGCCATCCCCACCGCTCTGTCGAAGTCGGCGTTCTCATTGTCAAGCTTGTTGACGATGAAAATACTCGGCGTGTTGTACGACTTCGTATAGTTCCAGACAATTTCCGTTCCGACTTCCGTCCCCTCCACAGCTTTGAGCAGGATACATGCAAGGTCAGAAACGTGCAACGAACTGATCACTTCGCCGGTGAAGTCAGAATAGCCCGGGGTATCGAGAATGTTGAGTTTGTAGTCGTGCCAATCGCAATGCAGAAGGGCAGCGTTGATGGAAATGCGCCGCTCGATTTCGTCCGGGTGATAGTCGGATACCGTTGAGCCTTCTTCGGTTTTTCCGATCCGGTTGATGACACCCGTGTTAAAGAGGATTGTTTCGCTGAGGGTTGTTTTTCCGGAACCTCCATGCCCGATTAGGCTGAGGTTCCGGATTTTATCAATCGGGTAATCTTTTGCATTTGAATGGGCCACGATGAAGTCTCCTTCAAAGTCGCAGAGTGATAAAATGATAGGAGTACCGCAGAAGATGCCGCTTGCCACGATCGCAACAAGGGGGAAACCCAACGACTAAAAACAAGAAGCAACGCCAGTCTTACATCGTCCGAGTTTTCTCTCCGCGAAAACGATCAAAGAAGGACGCAAAACGGCTAACGATCCCACCGAATGCCGAAGTAATGCGCATAATCGGTTCTTCAAGCTGCTTTTGGATTTGTCGTTCGAACATCACAACACTATCCGCTGCCTGCTTGAGTGATTCGAGAGAGCCTTTTACGAGGTTCACCTGGTCGTCAATTTTCGTCGTGATGGATTTCAATTTTTCCGTCACCACACCGAGATTTTCCAATACTGGCTTCGCATTCGTGCTCAGATCGGAGATATCCTTCTGCAGTTTCGACATTACATCCTTGAGACGTACAAGCGTGACAATCAGATAGAGGCAGAGCGCCGCGACGCTCAAAAGCGCTACAATCTGAGCAACCTTCAGAACAGTTTCCACAGCAGACTCCCTTTCCGGTTAAGTGTATTGTAAGCCCTTAACTGTGCGGCTCTTCGCTGCTCCCTTTGGAACGGGCGTCAGAGATGATTCGCTCAGCGTCGCCTAGGAGCGATTCCGCCCTCTTCCGTGCGTCGCTGATGAGTACCTGCGACCGTTGCTTCCCTTCATTGATAATCTCGGTAGCCCGCTTCTGTGCTTTTGTGAGATAATCGTCAGCCTCCTCGATGAACTCACCTGTCTTTTGCTTGATATCGGCACGGAGTTCTTTTCCGGTCTTTGGTGCGTACAGTAGAGCGAGCACTGCACCTACCACGCTTCCAGCGATGAAGCCCACGATCAACCCTTTTGCCATCCCATCGTTCTCTTCTGACATGGTAACCTCCTTGTGCAATTGTGTTTCATGCAACATTGAACAAGAAAAAAGTAGAAAATTAGTCCTTCATAAACAAGCTAAACCATCCAACTTATTGTGATGCCAGAGAACTCAGATCCGGTTTGCCGGCATTGACCCACGCGGTGTACCAACAACTTGCAACGCCTTTGATCGAATCTTTGAGCCTGCGTTCTACCATTCCGTTGAGCAACTCATGATACCGCTCATAGAACGTATCGCCAAACTGATACTCTGTCCGACCTTTTCTTTTCGAAGCCTTCATCAACTCTTCCTTTGGAATTCCTACTCTTGCTTTCAAATCGAGATGAAGAACTGAATCCACCATGGTATAGCTGCGCAAGATCACATCAAAAGCGTAC
>JANONN010000439.1:0-4369 GCA_031420835.1 Ignavibacteriales bacterium
TTTTCCGTCGGCGAGCAATCGTCGCTCAGAGAATTTGTGAATCGGCTCTCGTCGCCGTTTGTCGTAAAGGCGGATGGATTGGCGGCGGGCAAGGGGGTCGTTATTTGCGAATCGAGCGATGAGGCAATTGCGGCGAGCGACGAGATGTTGGAAAAGAGTATCTTCGGAACTGCAGGAGATCGTGTTGTCATTGAGGAATTCCTAGAGGGAGATGAAGTATCGTTCTTCGTTCTCACGGACGGTGAGAACTACGTTCCCCTTCCTCCGGCGCAAGACCATAAGCGGATCTTCGATGCCGACCAAGGGAAGAACACTGGCGGCATGGGGACGTACGCACCCGCGCCAATCGTCACGGAACATCTCCGTGCCCGGATCGTCAAGGAGATTGTTGAGCCGACGCTTCGCGGGATGCGCAAAGAAGGAAGCCCGTACAAAGGATGTCTCTTCATCGGTTTGATGATCACGGCAGAAGGTCCGAAGGTGTTGGAGTACAACTGCCGATTTGGTGACCCCGAGTCGCAGGTGGTTCTCCCCCTCATTGACGCTGATCTTGCGCTGCTGTTTGATTCGATTGCTTGCGGGTTGCTCGATTCCAGTGCAGTGAAGATTCACGCCGCATCAGCCGTGTGCGTGGTAATGGCGTCACGTGGTTATCCGGATGCGTATGAGACTGGCAAAGAGATTGTAGGATTGGATACCCCGAATCCCGACGATGGCGTGGTTGTTTTCCATGCGGGAACGAAGCGAGACGGCTCCCGGATCGTCACCGCAGGGGGTCGAGTACTTGGCGTCACCGCCATCGGCTACGAGGACGATCTTGAAGGAACGATCAAAACAGCTTACAATGCAGTGGGGCGTATTGTATTCGACGGCGCTTATTATCGGAGTGATATTGGGAAGAAAGGACTTGTGCATGCGAGAGTATAAACAATGGGAAAACAAACCAAAAACTAATCAAGGGCGGTTGCTTTGACCATCCTCGTTACCGGCGGTGCAGGATTTATCGGCTCAAACGTTGTTGATGCCTACATCCAGGAAGGTCATCGCGTGATTGTGGTTGACGATCTCTCAAGTGGCGAGAAGGAGAACATTAACCGCGATGCAGTCTTCTATCATCTTGATATCCGCAGCGACGAGTTATCCGACATCTTCAAGAAAGAGAAGATTGATGTTGTGAACCATCATGCTGCACAGATGGATGTGCGACGATCTGTGGCTGATCCGAAGTTCGACGCGTCGGTCAATGTCATCGGCGGACTGAACGTTTTCGAGTGCGCGCGAATGCACGGTATTAAACGAATCATCTTTGCATCCACCGGCGGCGCGATCTATGGTGAGCAGGAGTATTTTCCCGCCGACGAAGCGCATCCGCTTCGTCCGCTCTCTCCGTACGGAATCACCAAGCTAAGTTCGGAGAAATATCTGTTCTACTATAAGGAAGTCCACGGACTCGATCATACCATCCTGCGATATGCGAACATCTACGGGCCGCGTCAGAATCCGCACGGCGAAGCGGGCGTCGTTGCGATCTTCTGCAGCAAAATGATCAACGGTGAGCAGCCCATCATCAATGGAGAGGGCAAGCAGACGCGTGACTACACATTCGTGGGGGATGTTGTAAGGGCGAATGTTCTCGCGTTGCGCACGAAAGGCTCGGCGGTCTACAATGTCGGGACGGGACTGGAGAACGACGTCATTGCGCTCTTCCAACTGTTGCGCGAGTATCTCAATCCCACCTGCCCCGAAAAACATGGCCTCGCCAAACAAGGCGAGCAACTTCGGAGCGTTATCAGCTACGAAAAATTCAAGAACGAGCTTGGCTGGTCGCCAATGGTGTCGCTTGAAGACGGATTACGAATGACCGCCGACTACTTCAAACAGAAGCTTACGGTGGGTGCGTGAGCGCTCAGATTGGCACGAGCCACATGATTTCTTCTTCGATTGAACAAATTGTCGAGGGTGTTCGAGCCGGGGAGTGGCGCGCTGTTGCGCGGGCGATCTCACTTGTAGAAAATGAATCTGACAACGGCGCGACTTTATTGAAGCATATCTTCCCATCCACCGGACGCGCGTACCGCATCGGGATTACCGGTCCGCCAGGAGCGGGGAAGAGCACGATTACCAACAAGCTGGCGAAGCGCTACCGACGGCAAGGATTAAACATTGGCATCATTGCCGTTGATCCCACAAGTCCTTTTACCGGCGGAGCGCTACTGGGTGATCGGATTCGTATGACTGACGTGGAGTTGGACGAAGGCGTTTTCATCCGTAGCATGGCGTCACGCGGAAGTCTCGGCGGACTCTCGAAGAAAGCGAAGGAAGCAGCCGACATTCTTGACGCTGCCGGATGCGATCTTGTGCTGCTGGAAACAGTGGGCGTCGGTCAATCGGAACTTGACATCGCCGGAGCTGCTGATACGACAGTCGTTGTTCTCGTGCCTGAATCGGGCGATGGCATCCAAGCAATGAAAGCAGGACTAATGGAGATTGCCGACTTCTTCGTGCTCAACAAAGCGGATCGGCCCGGTGCGGATCAAGCCGTCATGTCTATCAAAATGATTCTTGGATTCCGCTCGCCACATCCTTCTTCGACCGAGGCATGGATGCCGGACATCATCAAAACCGTCGCAAGCACAGGTGAGGGAATAGAGCACGTGGCGTCGTTCATCGGGAAGCACCGCACATACCTGGAGAACAGCGGGCAGCTTCAGCGAAGGCGACGAGCGAGGCTTGTAGATCGCGTCAAAGAGATCGTTGACGAGCAACTTCAAATTGACTTGTGGAGCGACGCACGGAAGAAGAGTCTCGAGCGCGCTCTTGCTGAGGTCGTCGCGCGTAAGCGAACGCCGTACGACCTTGCAGAAGAATTGCTGCTTGATTTCAAAAACTCATCAGAAAATGTGATTTCATTCGGGAGATAGATTATGGAAACGATGACCGACCAAGGACTCGATTTTCAACTGACAGAAGAAATGAGTCTGTTGCAGAAGACCGCGCGCGATTTCGCGGAAGCTGAGATTCGACCACATGTAATGAAATATGACGAGGCACAGGAATTCCCCATGCCCATTGTGCAGAAAATGGGGGAGCTTGGTTTCCTTGGCGCAACCGTTCCACACGAGCTTGGCGGCGCTGGGCTTAGTGCTCTGGAATTTGTCGTGATCATGGAAGAGATTGCGCGTGTGGATCCTTCCGTAGCGCTCATCCTCGCTGCCCACAGCGGACTTTGTCTCGAACACATCCGCATGTGGGGGAACGATGAACAACAGAAGAAGTACGTTCCCGATCTTGCGTCGGGGAAGAAGATCGGCTCCTGGTGTCTCACGGAGCCTTCAGCAGGGAGCGATGCCGGTGGAATGAAAACGCACGCCGTGAAAGATGGAGAGTCCTATGTTGTCAACGGATCGAAAACATTCATCACGAACGGATCATACGCTTCAACGTTCGTCGTAATGGCAATGACCGACATAAGCTCCGGCAAAAAGAAGATCTCCGCGATCATCGTTGAACGGGGCATGAAAGGAGTAAGCATCGGCAAGAAGGAAAACAAGCTCGGCATGCGGGCAAGCGACACTGTGCAAGTGAACTTTGAAAATGTGCGTGTCCCAAAAGAGAATCTCGTGGGAAACGAAGGAGAAGGATTCAGTCAAGCGCTGGCTGTGCTCGATAGCGGTCGGATCGGTATTGCGGCGCTCTCGGTCGGACTTGCGCAGGGTGCGTTTGAAGCATCGGTGAAGTACTCAAAGGAACGACAGGCCTTTGGCAAATCGCTGGCAGAGTTTCAAGGAATACAATTAAAGATAGCAGATATGGCGACCGAAATTCAAGCGGCGCGACTTCTTACTTATCAGGCAGCGGCAGCAAAAGTGAAAGGGAAGAACATCAATCTTCTTGCGGCTCAGGCAAAGTTGTTCGCAAGTGAGGCAGCACAGCGCGCTGCGACAGAAGCGGTGCAAATCCATGGGGGATATGGTTACATCAAAGAGTTTCCCGTCGAGAAGTTCTATCGCGATGTTAAGCTTCTGACCATCGGCGAAGGAACATCGGAAGTCCAACGGATGGTGATTGCGAGGAACCTGATAGAGCAGAATCACTAACTGCTATGAAAATAAGCAGAAGAGATTGACGATTGAGTCATCGGGTCATTGTGCCATTTTATTAGGTGCTATGGAAACAGCCATATTTTCATCCGCGGTGGTGAACCGCCGGATTCATGACCGCTGATGTTACGCAATTCGTTGATGTAACCGAAAATCCCGTAGGGATGAACGTATGGTAAAAGAACTCTATGACCTTGTTCAAAGTCCCATCGGGACGACCGTTCTGCGTGGACGGTATGAACGACACACGTGGAAAAGGTCGTTCCTAC
>JANONN010000440.1:0-5578 GCA_031420835.1 Ignavibacteriales bacterium
AAAGATGCAATCCTTCTGCTGATGGTGCGACGCACGTCCCACACACGGCCTCCTCCGAACGTGCGTCGCTCATGTTCACAAGCTGACCTTTTGTTGCAATTCCCTCCTTTTTCATCTAACTTGCCGCCAGTTTTTTCCTCCTCAAATCGGAGATAACCAACGTTGGCGGGAGCTACCGTTCTTCGCACTCACAATCTTAGTAAGCGCTTCAAGAACCGATGGGCTGTGCGGGATCTTAATCTCGAAGTCCACGCCGGCGATGTCTTCGGCTTCCTCGGCCAGAACGGCGCGGGGAAAAGCACGACCATCCGCATGCTTCTCTCGCTCATTAGACCGACCGAAGGAGGAGTTGAGCTCTTTGGTCATTCCCTTCATCGTGAACGAACGCTCGCTCTCACGTCAGTCGGGGGGATTGTTGAGAAGCCGGATTTCTATCTATATCTCAACGCTTACCGGAATCTCTCCATCGTCGGTGCGCTGAATGGCGGCGCGTCGCGTAAACGCATTCTTGAAGTGCTTGACCTTGTCGGTCTTGGTCAGCGCGCGTTTGACAAGGTCAAGACGTATTCGCACGGCATGAAGCAACGGCTCGGCATTGCTCAGGCGCTTCTTTCCGATCCGAAGTTAGTGATCCTTGACGAGCCGACCAGCGGACTTGATCCGCAAGGGATGCGCGAAGTCCGCGAACTCATCATTCATCTCTCACGCGACAAGGGGAAGACGATCTTTCTTTCATCCCACCTGCTGCATGAGATCGAGCAAGTCGCAAACCGCATGGCGATCATCAACAAGGGGGAGCTTGTTGTGCAAGGAGAAGTCACGAAATTGCTCGATGAAAGAGAAACATTTGTTATTGTGCAAGGTGAGCCGAAGCGGCTTATCGGTGAAGTGCTTCGATCAAAAGCCCTGAACCTGCTTGCCCCGCAGCTTCCAGCGGGGTCGAAGGGTCGGCTGCAATTCACCGAGAAGGATGGCTCGTTTCAGATCTCGATGCCATTTTCCGAAATTCCGCGCCTCAACAAGGAGCTTGTCAGACGCGGGGTCAGAGTGCATTCCCTCATCCCCAGACGTTCGCTCGAAGAATATTTCCTTTCACTCACCGGTCAACACGGGGAGGTGGGATGATTCTTCGACTCGTTTATTACGAAGCGTTGAAGACATTCTTGAAGAAGAGAACCTACCTGGGTTTTCTGATCGTCATTGTCGTGATCTTGGTCGTCGAGTACGCGATGAAGTTAGAAGGGGGGAGATTCCTTTCACGGACGCTGAGGTCGCTTGAGCAAGATTTCATCGTCGTTGGGAATCTCTTCAATGGATGGTTCATCGCGCGTGAGATCATGTACAGTCTCTGGTTTCACATCCCGCTCTTGATCGCGTTTGTGGCCGGAGACCAGCTTGCCGGTGAAGCGACCGGCGGCACATATCGTCTCATTCTTACCAGACCCGTTTCTCGCACCCGAATCTTTCTTTCGAAGTGGATCACCACCGTCATTTATACCACTTCCTTTGTCTTCTTCCTTGGTTTCTTCAGCATTTCCTTCGCAATTATCCTTCTTGGTGGCGGGGATATGATTGTTTTTGACCGCGGCATTCTCATTTTGCCAGAGGCCGATGTTGCGTGGCGATTTTTTGCGGCGTATATTTTCGCCACCTGGTCTATGCTGACGATGGCTAACATGGCGTTATTGTTCTCATCGTTTGTGGAGAATGCCATCGGTCCGATCATCGCAACAATGGGGGTTCTGATCATCTTCAACATTGTCACGTTTCTGCCGCTTGAAGTTTTTGCGCCGATACGACCGTTTCTATTCACGTCGTATTTGAATCACTGGCAGAAAATGTTCTTGGACCCCATCCCGTGGAATGAAGTACTCCGCGGATTTGCCGTCCTGGGGAGTTACACACTTGCGTGCGGAACGGCCGCCTGGTTCATTTTCGACCGAAAGGATATTCTCTCCTAATCCTCATCCCATCAACGGAGTCTTATGGATCTCTATCTCATTGCTATTGTTGTGTACTTGCTCGTGTTGATCGCAGTCGGGGTTTACAAAAGCCGCACCGTGAAAACTCAAGACGATTTCATGGTTGCCGGAAGAAAGACACCGACGTTTCTTCTGATCGGAACGCTGGTCTGTAGTTGGATCGGTTCGGGGAGTTTGTTCGGCGGGGCAGGACTTGCGTTTCGGGAGGGATTTTCTGCACTGTGGATGAGCGCCGGTGCGTGGGTCGGGATCGGCATCGTTTATTTTCTCGCCCCGAAAGTTCGGCGCATCTCTCAATATACGGTGTCTGACATTCTTGAGAAGCGTTACAACGCGACAGCCCGAATTCTCGGAAGCTCGGCAATCACGATCGCCTATCTGACCATCGTTGGGTATCAATATCGAGGCGGAGGCCGATTACTGAATATTCTCACAGGCATTGATCCCGAGTATGGACGGATGATCGCGTGCGTCTTTGTGATTCTCTTTACCGTGACGGCAGGAATGATCTCCATCATCTCGGTCGATCTTTTCAATGGTATTGTCATGACGTTCGGTGTGTTGCTTGCTGTGCCGCTTGTGCTCAGCGCCGTGGGCGGAATGGAACAGGTAGCGACACTTCCCGCTGACCGGTTCACCGTCTTCGGTCAGCATAACGCCTTGTGGGCGATGGGTGTGTTTCTTCCGACCTTCTTCCTTTTGCTTGGCGAGAGCGGTATGTACCAAAAGTTTTTCGCTGCGCGAGATGAGAATGCAGCGCGCAAGGCGGTGATAGGGATGATCATCGGCGTCGTGATCGTCGAAACGGCGCTTGCTACTCTTGCCATCATCGGCAGCTCAAAGTATCTGGCTATGGCGCCTTTTGTTGGTGTTGACGGTGCAATGGACAAATCAACCACGGAGACGATCATTCTTCACATCGCACGCTTCGATTTGCCGCAATGGTCGGGAGTGCTTCTGCTCTGCGCGGCAGTGGCGATCATTCTCTCGACGGCAAATTCGTTCTTGATGATTCCTTCAACGAACGTTACGCGCGACTTCTACCAACGCTTCATCAATCCCACTGTGTCGCAAGTAAAGATCGTGCGCTTTCAGAGAGTGTGTATTGTCTTGCTCGGACTTCTTGCTTATCTCCTTGCGAGCAAGTTCAAGAGCATTCTTGATATGGCGTTCACGGCTTACACGATGGTCGGCGCAGGAATTACACCGGCGTTCCTTGCTGCGTTCTTGTGGAAGCGAGTGACCGTCGCCGGTGGTGTGGCTTCGATTGCATCGGGGATGGGCGTCACGATCATCATTACGATTGCAAATTTCGTTCTTTATGAGCCTCTGATAGAGACCGACTATATTATTCTTCCCGCCGCCGCCGCGTCGATCGCTGCGTTGATCGGAGTGAGTTTGATGACACAACACTCGCCGGAAGAAAAATGGAAACCATTTATGGAGCGCACGTAACATGGTTATTCGATATTGCAGTATATGGATGATGATAAGTCTGTTGCTCTCTAACTTCGCGCCCGCACAGCAACAGTCCGGGGCACAGATGCTGCGAAATGTCGAGAAGGTGTACGAAGGACTGAATGACTTCTCAGCCGGGTTCGAGGCAGAAGTGAATATGGAACGTCTCCGAATGCCGAAGGTGCAGGGGAAGATCTATTTCAAGAAGCCGGACAAACTCAGCATTGACTCGAAAAACTTCGCCATGATTCCGCGCGAGGGCTTCATGCTCAATCCAACTGTCCTTTTGGAAAAATATGACGTAACGTTGGTCGGACCAGACTCCGTTCATGGTTTGAAGCACCACAAGTTACAGTTGGCAGCCAAGGAAGGATCGACAAGACTGCGACAGCTTTTTCTCTGGGTGCATCCTCAGTCTTGGACCATTGCGAAGATGGAGACTGTCCCTGCCGAGGGACGAACGATGATGGTCGTGTACGAGTATGCGATGATCAATTCCTTACCTTTGATGAAAACTATAATGGTAGAGTTTGGCTCGGTCAATCCCGAACCGCCGGATACGTTTATGGAAACAAATCCCGATTTCACTCCGCGTGCGGACAGGATGAAGCGTGCGCTCGAAACTGGAATGTTCAAAGTAACCCTTTCTGACCACATTGTGAATGCCGGCATCCCCGATCAACAATTCGAGCGCCCGCCTGTCCCGTCAACGGGGCAAGTTGGACAGACAGGCAAGCTCAAGGAGTGACCATGAAACGTGTTGTCGTAACAGGTATTGGAATGATCACCCCGATCGGTCTCTCGATCAAGGAATCGTGGGAACGTTGCGTTCAAGGTGTCTCGGGCATTGACCATGTTACGAAAATCAACGTCGATGGTTATCCTACCAAAATTGCCGGGGAGGTGCGGGGGTTTGATCCAAGCCCGTACTTTGAACCGAAAGACCTTCCGCGCTTCGATTTGTTTTTGCAGTATTCCACGGCGGCAACCTTTGAAGCGGTCAAAGACTCCGGCTTGCAGATCACGACGGCCAATGCGGAGCGAGTGGGAGTGGTGATCGGCTCGGGAATTGGCGGTGTGAAAAAAATCTATGATACTTCAGTTCAGATCCACACGGAAGGCGCTCGAGGTGTTTCGCCCTATTTTGTGCCCGGCGCGATTATCAACTCTGCTTCAGGCTATGCTGCGGTGAGACTTGGGGCAAAGGGACCGAATTACAGTGTGGTCTCAGCGTGCGCGACAGGGAACCACGCGATCATTGATGGGTTCCATTCTATCCGCCGCGATGAAGCTGACGTGATGATCGTCGGTGGGTCGGAAGCGGGAATCAACCAGCTTGGCTTTGCAGGTTTTAGCGCGCCACGCGCTCTCTCACGACGCAACGGCGACCCAAAGAGAGCGTCCCGCCCATTCGACAAAGAGCGTGACGGTTTTGTGTTAGGCGAAGGTGTGGCGGTGTTAGTGATCGAAGACCTCGAACATGCGATGACACGCGGCGCACGTATCTACGGCGAGATTCTCGGCTGCGGTATGAGCGCCGATGCCTTTCACATGACGGCTCCCGCGGAAAAAGGTGAGGGCGCCGCCCGTGCCATGAAGCTTGCGTTGAAGTGGTCCGGTGTTCAACCGGAAGAAGTGGATTACATCAATGCGCACGGTACGTCCACACCGCTCGGCGACATTGCGGAGACGCAGGCCATCAAGACCGTCTTCGGGGAACATGCTCACAAGCTTGCCGTCAGTTCCACAAAATCAATGACCGGCCATTTGCTTGGGGCGGCCGCCGCCATTGAAGCTGTATTCACAATCCTTGCCCTCAGAGATGGCATTATGCCTCCCACCATCAATCAAGAAGTCCCTGACCCCGCATGCGATCTGGATTACGTGCCGAATGTCGCCCGCAAAAAGGAGATGAGGGTCGCTCTCTCCAACGGCTTCGGTTTCGGCGGAACGAACACCAGCTTGTGCGTGAAGAAGTGGGAGTAGGTGGGGGGAGAACAACCTTCTATGTCCTCGGATGTCATTTTCCTTACCAACGAACCGGGCAAGACTTTACGAGACCGTTTCGGGGCGCTCCTAACGGACGATGGAAACATCGCGTTGCAATGAAAGAATTGACTAAAGAAAGCTGACCATGA